>DEQD01000017.1 GCA_002359095.1 Caryophanales bacterium UBA3375 | reverse complement strand
ACAATATCACATTTACACGACATAGTAGATGTAATTAACCCTAAATTTATTAAATTAATTTGGTATAATATTATATAGAAATAAACTATAATTAAGGAGAATTTATGGGTAGAGCTTTTGAGGTAAGAAAAGCAAGTATGATGAAAACGGGACTAGCTAAAGCTAAAATTTATTCTCGTTATTCTAAAGAAATTTATATTGCTGCTAAAAACGGGGGAACTGATCCTGAAGCTAACTTGACATTAAAACGTTTAATGGAAAAAGCTAAAAAAGAACAAGTGCCACAAGATGTTATTAAAAGAGCTATTGATAAAGTTAATAGTGGTAGTGGTGAAAACTATAAAGAAAAACAATATGAAGGTTTTGGTCCAAATGGAGCTACTATTTTAGTAAGTTGTTTAACTGATAATGATAATCGTACTATTAGTGAAGTACAAACTGCATTTAAAAAAAGTGATAACAAATTAGGTGTAGCTGGTAGTGTTAACTATCAATATGATTATTTAGGAATTATTAGTTTAAAAAATACAACAGAAGATGATGTATTAGAATTATTAATTACTAATGATTTAGATGCTAAAGAAATTGAAACAGAAGATGGAATTGTTACAATTTCTGTAGATCCTAATGATTTTAATGCTGTAAGTCATGTTATTAGTGATAACTTTAGTCAAGAAGATATTGAAATGGATGAAATTACTTATATTGCTCAATCAACTGTAAGTTTAGAGGGTGAAGATAAAGAAAAATTCCAAAAATTAATCGATATGTTAAATGAATGTGATGACGTACAAAACTTATATCACAATGTAGATAATATGTAATCTAGGGGAAATTATGTCAGATACAACTAAACAACCATTAAGACGTGGGCAGAATAATAAAAATACTACTAAAACAAAAACTAATAATGGTAAAAAATCTAAATTTAATTGGAATTGGAAAACATGGAAAACTAGAAATAAAGTATTTTCAATTATATTTTTACTATTATTAATTGCTTCAGTATGGTTTTTCTTTATACCATACCACAAAGCAAAACAACCTTTATCATTTATGATTGTTGGTGTCGATTCAGATGCTTATCGTGAAGAAGAATATTCACAAAGAAAACCACACCGTACAGATGCTATTATGGTGGCAACATTTAATCCTAAAACTTATAATGTAGAGATGACAAGTATTCCACGAGATACTGCAGTAGACTATGCTTGTGAAGTTCAAGACATGGGTTATAAAGTTCGTGGACCAATTAATGATGTTTATGAAGCTAGTGGAAGAGATATTAATTGTCTTAAGAAAACAGTTTCTAATTTCTTAAACGTTCCTATCAATTATTATGCTTTAATTGACATGAGTCAATTAGAAGAAATAATTGATAATATTGGTGGGATTAGTCTGCAAGTTCATGCCCAAGATGGAAGTTTTTGTCAGGTAACAACAGATGTTAGTAAAAAATACTGTTTTAAAGATGGAGAAGTAGAAGAAATGAATGGTGAAGAAGCGGTAGTATATTCACGTTTTAGAAAAGATAGTGAAAAAGACTATGGACGTGGACGTCGTCAACAACAAGTAATTAGTGCGATGATTTCAAAGATTACTACTGAAAAGAAATTTAACCAAGCAACTATTACTTCACTCTTATCAATGGTATCTACAGACGTAGATCCAGTAGTTTTAGCAAACTACTATACTTACTTTAAAAACATGAGTAGTGTTGGTAAAATGGTAGAAGGACAACAAAGCCCAACTAAACGTGTACTTCCAATTCAAGCTTGGGAAAGAATTTTTGAAAAGGTTGGTATTAATAATCCAGTAGTAAGTAATGAAACAGTAACACAAGCAATTGATAGTGCTAAAGCTAATCCAGAGTATGTAGCTTCACCACTACAATTATTCTTTACAAATCACCAATTTGTAAATGATACTTATGCAGGATTTTATGTAACACCTGATGAACAACGATATGAGATTTCTAATGCGTTACGTAAAAATTTAGGATTAAAAGAAGAAACTCCAAAAGATTATGAAAATGAATTTGGTCGTCCAACCCTATTAACTGATGAAGAAGCATACTTTGGAGAAGAGAACTGGGATCACTTACCAGACGAAAATGCTAGTGAACAACCAGTTGATCAACAAGAAGAAACACCAGTAAATAATAAGCCAATTATTACAGGTCCAGATCAATATACTATTAATGTAGGTGAAGAATTTGTGCCTAATCTAAGTGCTACAGATAAAGAAGATGGAGCAGTTAGTGTATATGTTGTTAATAGTAATTTAAATAATCAAATTCCTGGTAATTACCAAATTGCTTACCAAGCTAAAGATAAAGATGGTAATGTAAGTGATATCTATATTGTTTATGTAACAGTAGTAGGAAACCAAAACCAAGAAAGTATTTCAGCTAGTGAAGTAGTAACTGATGATCAAGGTAGAACTATCTATAAAGATGCTAGTGGTGTTTGTTGGATAGTAACTGACCAATCAGGTAGTGGCGTTTATCATAAAGTGCAAAAATTAGAGGTGTGTCCAATTGGATAAGATAGCGGTATTAATAACTTGTTTTAATCAAGAAGAGATTATAACAAAAACAATAGATAGTATTTTAAATCAAAGTTTAGATAACGATAAATATACTATTTATGTAAGTGATGATCAATCTAGTGATAATAGTTTTAATATTTTACAAGAATATAGTAATAAATACGATAATGTTATTGTTAAACAAAATCCTAATAAGAAATTAGTTGGTGCTAATCGTAACAACTTAATTAATATGATTGATGATGATTGTAAATATGCATTGTTTATTGATGGGGATGATGCTCAAGATAAAGATTATCTTAAAACTATTTATGAGCAGTTAGATGATCATCTTAGTTTTAGTATCACTAATTTTACGGAAGTATGGAGTGATACTAAAACAATTGTTAAAGATGCATGTAATTATGATAATTTCATGTTTAGAGTGTATCAAACTAAATTACTAAAAACTCTTAGTGTTAATGAAGAATTAAAAATTGGAGAAGATGTAGAATTTTCATTTAGATACCATGATAAGTTAAGTAAAGATAATAAAATCATTAACGCTAATTATTTACTTAACCGTCGTGATGATAATATCTCTTTAACTAAAAATAGTGATATAAAAAAACGTTTAGAATTAGAAGAAATATTATATAACTATATTAAAGATTATAATTATCCTGATTTATCTACTAAAATAGAAAATAAGAAAGTAGAATTAATCCAATTACAAGTAATGTGTGATCAAAAAGTAGGAAATTATATAATTGATGCTTCTAAATTAGGATTAAAATTTAAATTAAGTTATTTAATGTATAAGATAACTAAAAAAATTGGATTAGTAAAAATATATAAATTATTCTTAATAAAAAAAATAGGTTATAAAATCTAGGAGCAAGATGAAAGAGATTAAAAAAGCGATTATTCCAGTGGCAGGTTTTGGAACAAGATTTTTACCTTTTACTAAAGCTATGCCTAAAGAGATGTTACCTATTGTTGATAAACCAACAATTCAATACATTGTAGAAGAAGCAGTAAATAGTGGAATTACAGATATTTTATTTGTAACAGCTTCACATTCAAATAAACGTGCAATAGAAGATCACTTTGATCACAATGAAGTATTGATGCAAATGCTAAATAAAAAAGGTAAGACAGATTTAATCTCAGAAATTGATAAATTCTCTGATATTAATTTCTACTACATTCGTCAAAAAGAAGCAAAAGGTTTAGGTGATGCTATTTTATGTGGTAAAGAATTTATTAACGATGAACCTTTTTGTGTATTATTAGGAGATGATGTAGTAGTTAGTGATACTCCTGTTTGTAAACAATTAATTGAACAATTTAATAAAGTTAATGCAACAATTGTTGGTACTCAAACTGTAAGTCCTAATGATATTGACAAATACGGTATTGTTGTTGGTAGTGATGAATCCGAATTAACTAAGTTAAATGATATTGTTGAAAAACCAAAAGTAGGAAGTATTGATAGCACTAGAGCTTCCCTTGGTCGTTATATCCTAACACCAGAAATATTTCCACTTTTAGAAACACAAACTGTTGGTAGTGGGAATGAAATTCAATTAACAGATGCGATTAAACGTTTAAGTGAAAACCAAGATGTATATGCTTATGACTTTAGTGGTAGTCGTTATGATATTGGTGATAAACTAGGCTTTATTAAAGCAACAATTGATTTTAGTTTAAATCGTGACGATTTAAAAGAAGCAACACTAGAATTTATTAAGAGTAAACTATAAAAAAGGATGTAAATCCTTTTTTACTTCTAAATAGAGATAAGGAAGAAGATATGGAAAATATTTTATTAATTGATGGGTCTAATTTATTGTATCGAGCATATTATGCTACTGAAAGTAGAGAAATGATATCACCACAAGGAATGGATGTAAATGCCATTTATACAGTGATATCGATGATAAAAAAATATATTGAAGAATATCAACCTAATTATGTGTTTGTAGCCCTTGATGAAGGTAAAGATACTTTTAGACATCAAGCATATGAAGATTATAAAGGAACAAGACCACAAACTCCAGATCGATTAAAAAAACAATTTGAGTTAGCTCGTGAGTTATATAATTGTATGGGAATTAAAGCTTGTGGACATCCTGAGTATGAAGCTGATGATTTAATAGCAACACTTGCAAAACTAGCAAATGAAAAAGGAATTGAAGTACAAGTAATTAGTAGTGATAAAGACTTATTACAAATAATTAATGAACAAACAAAAGTATTTGTTCCCAAAACAAATACTTTTGGTAAAGACATTAATTATACCCAAGAAATCTTTAAAGATAAATATGAAGTAGATGTAAGTGAATGGGTATTATATAAATCACTAGTAGGAGATACTAGTGATAATATAATTGGGATTAATAAAATTGGTCCTAAAACTGCGGTTAAATTAATTAATGAATATCATAATGCAGAGGCAATTATTAATGCTGCTAAAAATGATGAATTAAAACCAGCACAAAATAAAAACATTACTCAAGGAGCAGATAATCTTCTTACTAATTTAAGTTTAGTAAAATTAGTAGATGATATTAACCTAGATTTTGATTTAGATGATTTAATTTGGCATGGTTTTACTAATAAAGACTTATTAGTCTTTTTAGAAAAACATGGGATGAATCGCCACTTTTCAACTTTCCAAAAATTAATGAAAGTTGAAAAACAAGCAATTAGTTGTGCTTATCAAGAAATAGAAGAATTTAGTGATAAATATATAGGTAAGGTTAACTATATTTTTACTAAAACTTTAGAAAGTAATTACTTTTTATCTCAACCTTTAGGTTTTGGTATTTATAATGAATTAGGACTATTTTATTTAAGTCAAGATAAAGTAAATGAAAGTTTCATTAACTTTATCAAAGACGATAGTGAAAAAGTAACATTTGATTTAAAACAATTAATGGCTATTTTAAAATTAAAAGAAGTTGGAAACTTCTTATATGATTTAAAAATAGCTTATAGCTTACTTGATAGTGATAATTATAAACGTGATTTAGGTTTTATTTGTTTAGAATATAATGTTAAAGGTGTTTATAATTATACAGAACTATATGGAAGTAAAAGTAATCCTACTCTAGATTGGGATAATGCTAAAGTTGATGTATGTAGTAGTGCTAAAGCACTAGCTGATTTATCACTACCAATTTTAAATAAATTAGAAGTAAGTAATCTAGCTAATGTGTATTATAACATTGAACATCCATTAATTAAAGTATTAGCTAAAATGGAGATTGAAGGACTTGATATTGATTTAGATAAGATGGAAAGTCTTAAAGAACAATATTCTTCTTTAATTAATGAAGTAAGTGATGAGATTAGTAAAATTACTGATATTAATGTTAATTCTTCTAAACAATTAAGTGATTTTTTATTTAATCAATTACAAATTAATCCCAAAGGGATTAAGAAAACAACTAATGGTTATTCAACCGATCAAGAAACACTTAATTACTTACTTACTGTCTTAGATGAAGATGATATAGCTTATAAGTTTATTAACTTATTATTAAAACATCGAAGTTTAACAAAAATCTATAAAACTTATTTACTTGGAATAGAGAAATTTATCATTGATGGTAAAATTCATCCAATTTACCATCAATTATTAACAGAGACTGGAAGATTATCTTCTTCAGATCCTAATATTCAAAATATTCCAGTTAGAAGTGAAGAAGGTAAAGAAATAAGAGGGTTATTCCCAGCACCTAAGGGATATAACTTTGTTACTTGTGATTACTCACAAGTAGAGTTAAGAGTTATCGCTCAGTTAAGTGGAGAAGAACACATGATTGACGACTTTAAACATGGATTAGATATCCATGCTCAAACTGCTAAGAAAGTGTTTGGTAAAGATGAGATAACACCACTTGATCGAAGTAAGGCTAAAGCGATTAACTTTGGAATCATTTATGGAATTTCTCCATTTGGGTTATCAAGTCAAATTGGTAGTAGTATAAGTGAAGCTTCAGAATTTATTAACACTTATCTTGATACATACCCAAATATTAAAAAGTATCAAGATAAAGTAGTTAAAGATGGTTTAAACAATGGATATATTAAAACTTATTTTGATCGTATTCGTTATATTAAAACAGATTATAAGAAAAGTAGTGAATTAGAAGCAATTAAACGTATTTGTATTAATACTCCAATTCAAGGTACTGCTGCTGATATTATTAAGATGGCAATGATTAAAGTAGATGAGTATTTAACGACAAATAATATCGATGCGAAAATGGTTATTCAAATTCATGATGAACTTGTATTTTATATTAAAGAAGATGTAAGTAAACAAGTTGTTAATGATATCTTAGATATCATGCAAAACATTGTTGACTTTGATGTTAAATTAGAAGTTGATTCAACAATCACTTCTAATTGGAAAGATGCTAAATAATGTTAATAATAAAAAATATATTACAACATTATAATCCAAATGATCATCAAGATATCATTAGATTAATTAATGGTTTTAATGAAGTAGAGGATAAAATGATCATCAAAGATTTAGGTTTTTTAAACCCAAATCTTTTAGAAGTGATTGATGAATTTAGAGTTCATTATCCAACAATCAAAGTGATTTTTGATGGTGGATATGAAGATGCGATTAGAAAAAAGGTTATAATTTATCCAGATTTTTATGAAGATATTGATAGTAATATCATTATCTATAATCTAGAATATGTAAATAAGTTTGATCAACTAGATCATCGTCATGTATTAGGAACTTTACTTAATAATGGAATTAATGAATCAATGATTGGTGATATCATTGTTGATAATGATGGATTTATCCAAATAGTTATGGATAGAGATTTGGATGAAACCATCCATTATCTAATTACTAAGATTAGTAATTTAACTGTTAAGTTTGTTGAGTGTGATGATGTTAATCTAGTTAGAAAACAAAAACCATTAAGTGTATATAAATCGCGCTCACTTAGAGTTGATAGTGTGCTTAAAGCAGTACTTAGAATTAGTCGTAATCAATGTACTAAATTACTTAGAAGTAGTAAGGTTAAGATTAACTACTCGGTAGTTAATGACTTAACCTTACTAATTAAAGAAAAGGATGTAATATCAGTACGTGGTTATGGACACTTTGAAATAGAAGAAATTAGAGAAGTTAATAATGGGTATAATATTTTCTATAGATAAAAGTAGATAATATAAATGTTATAATAACAATGAATAATAGAAAGGATATAAATATGAAAATACAAGGTAAGATAGTACCGTTAAATCTTTATATTTTAAGAAATAGAGAGTTGTATAATAATGTTAGTAGTTTACTAGCTTATACTAGTAACCACATTGAAGGAAATAATCTAACATTACCACAAACTCAAAAAATAATCAGAACAAGTATTAATGACACATTAAATAACTTGATAGAATCTGGTGAAATTATTTCATACAAAGATTTTTATGAAGCTGAAAACCACAATAAAGCATTTAGATATATGTTAGAGCAAATTGATTTTGTTGAAGGTTTAACATTAGAGTTTGTAGAAACATTATCGATGTATATTAATGATCGTATTTTATATCCTGAAGTATTAGGTTTTAGAAAGACTGATGTTGTTATAACAAATACTGATGTTCAAACAGCACCACCTCATTTAATAACTAAAAAGTTAGAAGATTTATTTAATAAATATAATAAAGAATTTGAACATGAAATTGATTTTGTTAAATTAGCTCAATTTCATGAAGAATTTGAAGAAATCCACCCGTTCTTAGATGGAAATGGAAGAACGGGTAGATTGCTTGTTAATTTTTATTTAATTAAAAATGAGTATGCACCCAGTTATATTCAAGATATAGAAAAAGAAGAATATTATCGTTGTTTATCAAATAAAGATTATAATAGTTTAGCTAAGATGTTAGAAGATAATTCTAATAGTATTAATAAAACTATTAATCAATATCTTGATAAAGATAATATTACTAATATAGAATTATTACAACATTATTTTCAAACACCTAAAGGAATGTATGGAAGTGTTGCACCATTATATGAGAAAAGAATTAAGTATTTAGAGAAAAAGAATTAGGAAATATATGAAGGTTAACAATATAATTGATTATTTTTAAAAATACAAAAAACCTGAAGTTTTAAGCCAACAAGTTAAAACACAAGGTTCTAAAGTAAGTGAATATGAAACTAAAAAGTTTCTAACAATCAAAAATAATGATGAAGATTATGGCAAAATTATCTAAAAGAAAACAATATTCACGTTGTTGTGGATAAAGATGTTAAATATATTCCAGAAGTACATAATTTAAAAAAATAGAAGAAAAGATAAAGGAAATTAATAATATCGAAGATCCTATTACCAAATCATTAGAATTATTTACTTTTATTGCTAGAAGTCAAATGCTTGAGATTGTAATAAGCGTATTGTAGAGTTTCAACGCTAAAATG
>DEQD01000014.1 GCA_002359095.1 Caryophanales bacterium UBA3375 | reverse complement strand
GAGCATATGATTGATAATCATAGCCATGACGGGATATCTAGAAACACTAGATTCCCTGCTACAGAGGAACAAAAACGTATGCATTGCTATACTTGCTTCTATGTATCCAATTAAAACATGTGGTTAAAAAGCAAAAACATTTAGCAGTTATGCCAAAAAATCAGTTGACGCTGTTTAAGACATTTCCGCTTTTACTTTACGCCCCTCTGTCAAGTGGTTTTTCCATTTTTTTGTTTTTAAAAAAATTCAACTTACGTTGAATTTTGTAATTGATTTTACTAATTTTCAATTTTTTAAAAATTATATCTCACTATTAAACTTGTCTTTTAACATAATACTATACTTTTAATTCACTCTCGATTTTATTAGTTACTGGATTTTTATCAATAAAAGGTTTAATAATATTATTGATAAAATCCTCTGTTTGTCTTGATGCAAATCCAGTATAAAGATTTGCATCAAGCATATTATTTAATTCTTCATAACTTAGATTAATATCTTTATCTTCAGATAAATATTTAATCAGGTTGTTTTCTAACCCTTGTTCTTTAACTTCTTGAATAGCTCTAATTGAATGTTGTCTAATAACTTCATGAACTACTTGACGATCAGCACCATTTTCAACAGCTTTCATCATGATTTCTTCAGTAATCATAAATGGAAGCTGTTGATCAACATGTAATTTTATTACAGGTAGATTAACTCTTATCCCTTTCATGATGTTAATCCAAATAGTTAAAATTCCATCAACAGCTAAAAAACTTTGTGGTAAGCTTAAACGTTTATTAGCACTATCATCTAATGTACGTTCAAACCATTGGTTTGAACTTACTAAACTACCATTAATAGTTAGTGATAGTACAAACTTAGCTAGTGAACTAATACGTTCACTACGCATTGGATTTTGTTTATAGGCCATAGCACTAGAACCAATTTGGTCTTTACCAAATGGTTCTTCAACCTCATGCTCATGTTGTAATAAACGTAAATCATTACTAAATTTTAAACTAGTTTCAGCAATATTATTTAATACTTGTAACACTTTTGTATCAATCTTACGATCATAAGTTTGACCGCAAACAGGTTGAATATTATTAAATCTCATTTTATTACTAACCATTTTATCTAATTCTTTTACTTTATCATAATCATTATTAAATAAAGTTTTAAAACTAGCTTGTGTACCAGTGGTTCCTTTAACACCTCTAAAAGGTATATTATCAATTAAGTTAATAATATCTTTAGTATCTTCATATAAACTGTTAATCCATAACGTAGCACGTTTACCAACAGTTGTTAGTTGGGCTGGTTGAAAATGAGTATAACCAAGCGTTGGTATATCTTTATTATCAAGGGCAAACTTACTAAGAAGCTCTAAAAGATAAATACATTTATCTTTAATAATTTTTAGAGCTTCTTTGTAAGTAATTAAATCAGTATTATCTTGAACATAAGCACTAGTAACACCTAAATGAATTATCTTTTTAGCTTCTTCTCCAACTAAATCTCCATATGCATGAACATTAGCCATTACATCATGTCTAAATTTTTGTTCATACATATCCATTGTTTCATAATTAAGTTCATTTACATATTTTTTTAACTGATTAATATCATCTTCACTTATATAATCTAATCCTAATTCTTTTTCACACTCTGCTAATACTACCCATAGTTTTCGCCAGGTAGAGAATTTAAAGTCTGGCGAAAACAAATAACTCATTTCTTTAGAAGCATAGCGACTAATAAGGGGATTATTATATGTATCTTTCATCTTACTCCTATTACATAATAATATTTTGATTACGATCAGGTCCTACTGATACAAGCCTTAATTTAGTGTCTAAAAATTCTTGAACAAAATGTAAGTATCTTTGACAGTTAATTGGTAAGTCTTCAAACTTAGTAATACCTGTTGTATCTTCTTGCCAACCATCAAATTCTTTATATACTACTTCTAAATTAGAAGTATCAAAATTAATTGGTGGAGTATTAATTACTTCTCCATTAATTTTGTAACCTACCGCTACTTTAACTGTTTCTAATTGATCTAATACATCTAATTTAGTAATTACTAAATCAGTAACTCCATTAATATCAATGGCATATTTAGCTAGAACTAAGTCTAACCATCCACAACGACGTGGTCGTTTAGTGTTTGTTCCGTATTCATGTCCAACATCGCGTAAGTGTTGCCCGATTTCATCATCTAGTTGTGTTGGAAATGGTCCTTCACCTACACGTGTAGCATATGCTTTCATTACTCCATACACTTGGTTAATCGCTAGAGGATTGATTCCACTACCTACACTAGCTCCACCACTAGTAGGGGATGATGATGTAACATATGGATATGTACCATAATCAATATCAAGCATTAATGCTTGAGCACCTTCTAAAAGAATAGTTTTATCTTCTTTAATTGCAGGTTGTAATTCTGCATAAATATCAATAATTTGATTACTAAATCTATTTTTAGCATTAATTAAAAATTGGTACGCTTCATCAAAATTAAAATTATCATGACCATAAGCATTAAGTTCTTTATTTTTAAACACTAATACTTTTGCTAATTTAGTTTTTAAACTAGCGTCATCTAATAGTAAATCACCCATTCTAAAACCAATACGATCATATTTATCCATATAACAAGGACCTATTCCTCGTTTAGTAGTTCCCACTTTATCATCCCCTTTAGCTTCTTCTTTTAATTCATCTAGAATTAAATGATAAGGCATAATAATATGACTACGATAATCTATTTTAATATCAGTATTGGCTCCTTGATTATCTAAACGATTAATTTCATTAGCTAAAACCTCTGGATTAACAACCACTCCAGGACCAATAATACAACTACCAGGGCACCCAACAACTCCTGATGGTAGTAATTGTAAGATAAACTTCTCACCATTAACAACTACTGTATGACCAGCATTGTTACCTCCTTGATATCTTACTACATAATCAGCTTGAGGACTTAAAACATCAATAATCTTTCCTTTCCCTTCATCTCCCCACTGTAAACCTACTACTACACTAACACTCATTTTATTCTCCTTCTACAATTCCAATATAATTTAGATTACGATATTTTTGGGAATAATCAATTCCATAACCAACAATAAATACATCAGGAATAACAAAACCAACATAATCAATATCCATATTAATTTCTCTTCTAGCTGGTTTATCTAATAATGTTGCTATTTTTAAACTCTTAGGTTGTCTTTCTTTTAACATAGATATTACTAAATCTAGTGTATAACCTGTATCAATAATATCTTCAACAATAATTACATTTTTACCCTTAATGGAATCATCTAGATCTTTTAAGATCTTAACATCTCTAGATGATTCCATACCATTCCCATAACTACTCACATTCATAAAATCAATTTTAACTTCTAAGTCAATTTCACGACAAAGATCGGCTAAAAACACTATACTACCTCTAAGTAAACCTACTAATGTTACTTCTTCACCTTCATAATCATTAGTTATTTGTTTACCTAACTCTCTTACCTTACCTTCTAGTTCTTGTTTACTAATTAACTCTTTAATTTGCATACTTTTCCTTTAAAATATAAATACGACACTATGATAGTGTCGTATTAATTTACCTTTATAAGGTTTTGTTTTTGATTACTAAGTTGTTGTTATACTTAATGTTTACCATACATTATTATTATACATTAATATAGTTTATTTATCAACTAAATTTTAGAATACGAATCAAACGATTTAACATTATTTTACCTTATGTTAATTGTAAAAGAAATATTCAGTATATATTTAGATTTTGTGACATATAAAAAAGGAGAAATATTCTAGTTTCCCCATAATATATTATCTAGTCTATTTATTAAAATCTAATCATTAAAAAATTGATAATATTATCATAATTAAATGCGACTACCAACATAATTAAATTAATTAATACATGAATTGATAATGAACTTAATATATTTTTTAGATGAATTTATATAAATTTCATTAACGGGTACCATTTACTTTTTTGTG
>DEQD01000002.1 GCA_002359095.1 Caryophanales bacterium UBA3375 | reverse complement strand
CATTTTTATAATAACATTAATAATAGCTTTATTCTTATGCTTTTCTTTTGGTTTATATTATGCTAGTGACATAGAATTAGTCGAACCTAATAAAGCTAAGAAAGAGGACAAAAGTAATTTCTTTACTAATCAGGATATCGAAAGAAATAATGAACTTGTTAAAGATAGCGATAACAAAGAAGATAGTATTCAAAATAATTTCTTTATAAATGATCCAAACAGTAAAGAAGAATTTTCTAAGGATGATTTTTTTATCACTAAGGAAAATTCCACTGTTTATATTGATAATGTTATAGACAAAACTAATAATTATAATCCTATAATAGTAGGTATAATTAATGGAATACTTGTATTATTTGTGTGTTTTGTATTATTGAGGGGAATAAAAATATGGACAAAATAAGAATTACTTTAAAAGAAGGGAACAAAATATTAAATTTTGTTGTTATTAGAAATATGAAAATACGAGACTTTTTAGAGCAAGTAACAAAAAAGGATGTTGAATATGTATATTTCAAACGAAATGGTAAAAAGGTGAGTGTCTCATTAACATTTAATGAAGCAAGAATTTATAATAATGATGAAATTATAATTGAGGAGATATATGAATAATTATCAATTAATATTAGATAAATCTCAAGTAGGAATATATAATGATTTTGATTTAACTTATATAGAAAATTACAAATCAAAATATTTAGTACCAGTGCGTATATTTACTTATAATGAAGAGATAGAGTATGACTTTGAATTAAATAATGATTATTTTTTATCAGAATTTGATCGAAGTAATATGATTGATAATTATCGATTGGCTTTAAAAATAGGGAATATGATCAATTCTATAACAAATATGAGAATAAATCTAGAAATCAATAATATTGTAGTAAATGATCTTTTGGAACCAAGAATATTATTTAGAGATATGGGAAGTAATGATTCATATTATCTTTTATATAACTATAAAGTCATAATTGCTTTTTTGTTAACAAAAGAACAAGATATTAGTAATATTTATAATCTAGGAGATGTTTTTTTAAATAAAAATAAAATAACAAAAGGATTGATTAAGTGTAATTCAATTGGTGAATGTGTGGAATTACTTCAATATCAATTATCGAGTTTAATTGAAGAAAATAATCAAAAAAGATTGGTTGATATAGATAAATTAAAGTATAATAGATTTATTTTTATTTTAATGGTTATTTTTGTTTTTTGTTCTTCATTTATTTTATTTCTAGAGAATAAAGAGATTAATGTTTTAAATAATAAAAATAACATGCAAAGTTCTTTTATCAATAAAAATTATGTTGAAACTATAACGTATAGTAAGAATTTAAAATTTAATAATTTAAGTAAAGAAGATAAATATATTATTTCGTTAGCTGCAATAGAAACAGCAAATTTTTCTAATGAACAAAAAGCTAATGCAATGTCAAATGTTAGTGTTAATGGGGATGAGAAAATATTAAACTATTGGACATATATTGCGTGGGGAGATTACGA
Source organism: Caryophanales bacterium UBA3375 (assembly GCA_002359095.1). Classification (GTDB taxonomy): domain Bacteria; phylum Bacillota_I; class Bacilli_A; order UBA3375; family UBA3375; genus UBA3375. The sequence continues at coordinate 4,670 of DEQD01000002.1, read as the reverse complement.
TCAAGCATATAATGTGGCAATGCAATTAGATGGAGTGGTTTATCAAGGGTATGCATTATATCAAAAGAAAATCAGTATTGAAAATGAAACATCTTTGTCCGCTGATGAAAAAAATGAAAAAATTAAGGCAATTGAACAACAATTAAAAGAAATAGGATATGGTGAGTAAGATGTATATTTATTTTTTTGATGAAATCGGATATACTATAAAAGTTGTTGAAAATGTCTTAGTTTATAAAAACATTAACTTTCATAAGTACAATAATATTATATATGTAGTAAGAGAAGATGAACCATTTCAGCGTTTAGAATTAAATAAGATTTACTTTATCGATGCTGTTAAGTTAATTGTTATTAATGACACATCAATGAAATATAAATATAGTAATAATGTCCTGTTTGCTCAAAGTGGAAATGTTAAGATATCAGGTAGCCCATTGTTGCTTGCCAAAAATAAAATATTAAGAACAGATCATGATATTTACGTAAATGGAATAAGAAGAGATGAACAGGTTATTAAACTTAATAATGGAGATGAAATTGTTATTGATGATACAATTTTATCTATTAATTTACAAGATAAAATAATATCTATTAATACAAATAATGGTAGTGATTTAGAATTAATAGGTAAAGTTGATTTTAAATCAAAAGATTTTCCAATTTATTATCGTTCGCCACGTGTTATTAAAACAATTCCAAATGAAAAAGTGGTTATAGATAAACCACGAGAAAAAGAAGGTTTTTCTCGTGATAGTTTGGTGATGATAATATTACCACCAGTGGTATCAGCCTTAGCTACAACTTTGTTAGCCGTATTTATGGGTAGAAGTATGATTATGTTAATAGGATTGTTAACAACAGTTGTGACAACTATACTTTCAATTTATCGTTATTTTAGAGATAAAAAAAGAATCAAAGAAAGAAATGAATTAAGAATTAAAAATTATAATAATTATTTACGAGTAAAATCAGAAGAAATAAGAGAAATTCATGCTAAGATGCATGAAGCTCTTAAGTATAATTTTCCCGATATTAACAAAGTAGTAGAATACATTCAAGAATATAATCCTAGAATATATGAGCGAGAATTAACATCAGATGATTTTCTATCTGTAGTAATTGGTAATTATGAAAACGATGTTACATATAAATTAAAGTTTGAACAAGAGCTACTAAACTTGGATGAAGATGATTTAGAGGCTGAAGCATTAGTTCTTTATAATCAATATAGTAAATTAAAGGATTTCCCGTTAAGTATAGAGATAAGAGAATTTAATTATGGAATAGTAGGAGAAAATAAACTTGTTTGTGAACAATTACAAAATATATTATGGCAATTAGTTTGTTTTCATTCATATCATGATTTAAAAATAACACTCCTATATAATGAAAAAGAAGAGGAGTTTTTTAATTGTTTTAGTTATTTAGAGCATTTTTATAATAAGGAATATAATACTATTAATTGTTCGAGTAATTTTTCGGATAGTTTGTCAATATTGAATTCATTCTATAATCAATTAAAAGAAAGAAAACAAGTATATGATGATAGTGGTGGAAAGGCAGTTTTCTCAACGCATCTATTGTTAGTAATTACTAGTATAGATATGATTATTAACCATTCAATTATGTTATTGTTAAAGGAAGCAAATAAACTTAATTGTAGTATCATAATTTGTACTCAGGATTATACTAGTTTACCTGAGTTTATTAAGACTATTGATATAATTGAAAATAGAGATAAAGCTTTATTATTACTTAATAAAGGAGAAGAGGTAAGTATAGTTCATAGATTATATTATTTACCTGAAATAGATACAACCTGGCTTGCAAGAAATCTGAGTCAAATTGAGCACAAATTAGTGAGAACAGCTATTATTCCTAGTAAGTATGATTTTTTAGAAATGTATAATGTAAAAAGAGTTGAAGATTTAAATATCGCTGAAAGATATAATAAATCAAATCCAACTAAAAGCCTAGCTGTTCCAATAGGGATAAAAGCGGAGTCTGAAATGGTTTATTTAGACTTACATGAAAGTTTTCATGGTCCACACGGTTTGATAGCCGGAACAACAGGTAGCGGTAAATCAGAACTAATTCAATCATATATATTGAGTTTAGCAGTTAATTTCTCTCCAGAAGATGTTGGATTTTTATTAATCGATTTTAAAGGTGGGGGAATGTCAAAATTATTTGAAAATCTACCACATGTTTTAGGAACTATTACTAATCTAGATGGAGATAACATAAATAGGAATTTGGAAAGTGTTAAAGCAGAAGTACAAAGAAGACAAATTATATTTGCTAATCATGATGTAAATAACATAAATTCATACACGACAAAATATAAAAATGGAGAGGCAAAAGAACCGCTTCCACATTTGTTTATGATAAGTGATGAGTTTGCAGAATTAAAAAAAGAACATCCTGATTTTATGAAAGAATTAGTAAGTATAGCTAGAATTGGGCGTACTTTAGGAATACATTTAATTTTAGCAACACAAAAACCTAGTGGAATAGTTGATGATCAGATTTGGTCTAACTCTAGATTTAAAATATCATTAAAAGTACAAACTGAATCGGATTCTAAAGAGGTACTAAAAACACCAGATGCTGCATTTATTACTAATCCCGGTAGAGCTTATCTACAAATTGGTAATAATGAAATATATGATTTATTTCAATCAGCATATAGTGGAGCTGATTATGAAAGTAAAGATAATGAAAAAATTTACTATCCAATATACCGATTAAATCGACTAGGTCAAGGACAGATAATTAATCCTATACAAGAGAATAATACAAATGAAAAAGAAAGTCAATTAGATGCAATAATTGATTATATTGCTAAAGTTGAAATGAAGCGTACTCATCCAAAAATTAAAAAAACATGGTTGCCTTCATTAGAAACCAATATATGTAGTCCGCATATAAATATAAATGAGATATTAGATGTTTCCGATATTAATTTTCTTGATTTAAATGTATATTTAGGGATAGTTGATCTTCCTGATCAACAAAAACAACAAGAATTAGTATTAAATACTCAAGATAATGGAAATATTTTATTCTTAGCTTCAAGTGGTTATGGTAAGACAGTATCATTATCAACATTTATATTGTCATTAGCAGTAAAAAATAATCCAGAATTATTACAATTTTATATTCTTGATTTTGGTAATGTAGGTCTTATTAGTTTATCAAAATTACCGCATGTAAGAGACTATATTCGATTTGAAGAAGATGAAAAAATAAGTAAGTTCGTTAACATTATTAATGAAGAGATGCAACATCGAAAAGATCTTATTGCTATGGAATTTGTTTCTGATATTAATAAGTATAATCAATTACATCCAGAAAACATAATTCCTCAGTTATATATAATAATTGATAATATGGATGTGATTAGCGAATTATCTTATGGTTTTGATGATTTCTTGATAAAATTAACAAGGGATGCTCAATCGTTAGGAATAAATTTAATATCAAGTGCTAATAAGCAAGGATCATTTAGATATGCATTGTTAAATAACTTTAAAACAAGAATAGAACAGTATATGTTTAATGATGATTCGGTTAGCTTTGGTAAATCAAGTTATAAACTTGATCGTGATACTAAAGGTAGAGCATTAGTTTCATTAGCGAAAACACAAATGATGCAAATTTACACTCCTGTATATAATGATGAAAGATATGTAGACAATTTATTGTCGTTAGTTAGTAAAATTAATGATGAATATACAGGTATAGAATTGGATGGAATTCCAATGATTCCAAATATGTTTGGATATTTAGATATTAATAAATATAAGAGTATGGATGATAGTCCAATTAAATTAGGATTAGAATATAATAATGTTAAGTTGGTTGGTTTACCAGAATTATTTGCACCATTTATTATATTGGGACCTAGTAATTCAGGAAAAACTAATATGATTAAATTATTATATAAACAAACAGAAGGTATTAAATATGTTTTTGATTCTCCAAAAATGGAAATGATTGATGAAATTGATGATACAACAATCTATGTAAGTGATATGACAAGTTATTTAGAAGCTAAGTCGCAATTATCTTCTTTATTAAATGAACGAAAAGAATATCTAAAACAATGTATGATGAAAGGAGATAGAAAAAATCCAAAAGCAATATTAAGTGAACTAGACAATGTGTCAATATTTATTGATAATTATGATGCATTATTAACTTCATATAGTGATGAGATATGTGAAATAATTAATGATTTATTTAACTACAACATTAAAGTTATAATAGCTAAAAACAATAATGCAATAGTTGGAATTGATGCTTTAACTAATAAAATGAAATTAGGAGAACAAGGAGTTTTATTAGGAAATAATGGTAATAGCGGGATTTTTGATGTCATTGACAAGGAATCACCAACATTTACTAATGGAATAGTATTTAATATGGGGACAAAAACTTCGATTAAGATTCCACGTGCATAAATCTAAATTCTAATAATTTTTTTAAATGTATCAGCATTAATTTAAAGGTATCCTACTTCGGATTTCAAAAAAATACTTTTAGATTATAATAACTCAGTGTCAAGTAAAAGCGAAAATGTCTTAAATAATGTCAACTGATTTTTTAGCAGAATTTGTTAAATGTTTTTGTTTCTTAACCACGTATTTTAGTTGGTCTACATA
>DEQD01000010.1 GCA_002359095.1 Caryophanales bacterium UBA3375 | reverse complement strand
ACTTGCCTTTCAAACTACATATATTATATATATATATATGTTAAATATATGTTAAATTTGCATTATATATATGGTAAAATATTATTAGTATGAAAGGCAATAAATGAAGAAAATAGTAAATACTTTATTACTAATATTAGTATTAATTTTTACTTTATTATATACTAAGTATTACTTAGAATCAGATTATAAAAACTATCAAGAAAGTTTATACGTATATAACTGGGGTGAATATATAGATCCTCAAGTAATAACTGACTTTGAGGATCTATATAATATTGACGTTATATACGAAACTTATGATAGTAATGAAACACTATATACTAAATTACAAAATAAAACTACTAGATATGATGTTGTCTTTCCATCTGAATACATGGTTGATAAGCTAAATGATAATAATCTATTATTAGAATTAGATTATAATAAAATCCCCAATATTAAAGATGTTGATCCTAATTTGTTAAAAGCAAATAAGGATCAAGTAGTAGCACCATACTTTTGGGGTACTGTAGGAATAGTATATGATACCACTAAAACAAATTTAACCTTTGATAGTTGGAATGATTTATGGGATGAAAGTTTAAAAAATCAAGTAATACTAGCTGATAGTAGTAGAGAAGTACTTGGTATGAGTTTACAATCACTAGGTTATAGTGTTAATACAACTAATGAGATTGAACTTAAGTTAGCTCAAGAAAAATTAATAGGTTTACGTCCTAATATTAAAGCAATAATTGGTGATGAGATTCTTCAAATCATGCCAGCAGGAGAAGCAACAGCTGCTCTTACCTGGTCTGGTAGTGCTAAGTATATGATGGAGCAAAACCCTAATCTAGCATATAGTATTCCAGATGAAGGTACTAATGTTTGGGTTGATAGTGCTGTAATTCCTAGTGTATGTGAAAATATAGAAGGGGCACATAAGTTCATTAACTACTTACTTGATAGTGAAGTAAGTAAAAGAAATAGTGATTATGTTGGCTATTCTACAACCAACATAATCACTAAAGACATGATTAAAAAAGAAGAAGGGTATAATGAAATATTTTATCCAGATATTAATGATCATAAATTTGAGTTTTATCAAAATTTAGATTTAAAAGATAATATGATGTATAATGATTTATTTTTAGAATTTAAAATGTTTTAGGAGAGATAATGGAAGTACAATTAAATGTAATGTTACAAAGTATTACTAATCCCATCTTTGATATGATTAGTAATATTTTAGCTATTATTGGTGATAATGGTATCATGTATATCATCATTGCTATTATTATGATGTGTATGATTAAATTTAGAAAACAAGGAATATTTCTATTTCTAAATTTAGGAGTATGTGGTGTAATTGGGATGGTACTTAAAAAACTAATCGGACGACAACGTCCTTGTTTTGCTTATCCTGAATTAGTTACATGTGCTCATGAAGAAAGTCAATTTACTTCAATGCCATCAGGACATATGATTATGGCAAGTGCTTTTGTATTTGTAATGTGTAAATATTTTCCAAAATACAAAGTATTATGGATTAGTTATTTAATATTAATGGGACTTAGTCGTATGTATTTAGGAGCACACTTTATTAGTGATTTATTATTGGCACTAGCTCTAGCTTTTATTGTATTTGTAATAACAAATATAGTATTTAAAAAATACATATCTCCATGGTTAAAGAAAAAAAGAATTATTAAATAATAGGAGTTTGATGAAAAGTTCATTAGTTTTGGAAAAATTAAAACAGATATTTAATCAACAACGATTATTTTTAATTGGGGTGTTTTTTTGTATCAATTTGATTTTAAATTTAACATTATCAAGCGATGATGTTCATAATTTATTAAATTATGATGTTAGTAATTCTTTTAGTTGGGTATATGAAAGATATATGACTTGGAGTTCAAGAGTCTTTCCTGATTTCTTTTTATCTTTTTCATATACTATTGACTTTTCGCTAACTTGTTTAATCATAGCTTTATTTCAAACATTATTTGTTAATAGTATAAGTAAGTTATTTAAAACAAATAATAGTTATATATTAATAGGAGCTGTATTAATAGTAGTTATATTAGCAAACTATCCTATATTTTTAGATGCGGGTTTTATTGCAACAAATTACAATTACTTTGTGCCAATAGCAGTATATACTTATGCATTGGTTAATATTTTTGAAGTGTATAATAATGAAGAAAAACTAAAACCATTAACAGTAATAGCAATTATGTTATCTTGTTGTATTGAACAAATTAGTGCTTTTAGTTTTGGTTTGTTATTAATATTAAATTTATTTTATTTATTAAAAACAAAAAAAATTAGCTATGGTTTATTAACTGTGTTAATTACAACAATATTAATGTTATTATTTATCTTATTATCTCCAGGTAATGAAATTCGTAAAGAATTAGAGTTAACTAGATTTGATCCACACTATATAAATTATACTCTAAAAGATAAGTTGAAAATAGGATTATTTTATCTAAACCACTATCATTTATTTACTAAAATACTTGTGTCAATTACTTTAGTTTTATTAGCAGTAAGTATTAAAGATAAAAATTATATATCAATAATATTAAATGTTTTCTTATTATTAATTTTAATTAATGATGTAGAAGTTATTATGGATAAAGTTGTTAAAGTACAAATAGAACCAATATATTTTGATAATGATATGAATTTAGTAAGAAAAATTATATTAGAAAATATGTTTATTATAGGGTTGTTATCTCTATCAATATTATTTAGTGTTAAAAATCATAAATTAATAATACTAGTTAGTATAATAGGAGCTATCTTAACTAAAGTTATGTTAGGGTTTAGTCCAACATATATTGCTTCTGGTGTAAGAACAATGATACCGTTAATTGCAATTATGCTAATTGTAGCATTATATATATTTAGAGTTAATTTCGTTAGTAAAGAAGATTAGTTAAGGATAAAGAGGCGTAAAATGAAATTAAAAACTAATAAATATTAGAATATAAAGAAAACATTATTCCAACATTAGCTAAAGTAGCAAGAATTGTAGGAATATTAGTGTTAATATTCCTGGTAATAAAACTATATAAAAAACCTAGAAAATCAACTAATCAAAACGAATCGCAATAGTGGTTCGTTTTTTATATATAGTACCATGTTTATAAAGATTAGTTGTGTTGAATCATAAGCCAGTATTCATTATATATGGTATAATATAATAGTATTGATTAAATAAAAATAAGTAATTGGAGGAAGTATGAATATTGCTTTTTTAATGGTCCTATATAACAAGAAAATAGAAGATTCTCTAACTTATAGATATTTAAAGAATGTAGATAATGTATTAGTAATAGACAATACTATTAATGTAGATATTATTAATAGTAATCAACATTATTGTAGTCAAAATAATGTTGATTACATTTCTAAAAAAGAGAATTTAGGGTTAAGTAAAGCATACAATATTGGTATTGACTTCTTAAAAGATAAAAATGTTGATTATCTAGTATTATTAGATGATGATACAGATATTGGAACAGAATATGTTAATACTGTACTAAATTATAATTATCAAGAAAAAACAATATATACTCCAATGATTTTTGATCAAGATAATAGATTAGTAAATCCATGTTATCATAATGATAATTATATGATTGAATATTTTAAACAAAATAAATATAATTCTAAAAATAAAATTACATCTTTAGTAGGTACTAATAAACTATATGCTATTAATTCAGGGATGGTAATTCCTTTTGATATATTTAATGAATTTAGATATGATGAAAAAATATTTTTGGATTGTGTTGATCATTATTTTTGTCGTGAATGTTATAAATTAGGTTATAAGATTGATATTTTACCTATAGAAATTAAACAAAGTTTTAGTGTTATGGATATAGGGACTAAAACTTTTGAACAAAATATACCTAGACTTACTATTAGGTTAAGAGATACAAAAGCATATGATAGAAAAACATACTTTATTAACAAATCTATATTTTTAACGATGTATTTTTTAAAAACAAAAGACTTTAGATATTTTAAATTTTTATTTAAATAGAATGAGGAAATTATGAAAAATAAGTTAGTGACTATAGTTGTAGTTTATAATAAATTAATTAAAGATATCACTGTAGTAGATACACTTAAGAGTGAATATATAGATTTTTGTTTTGTTGATAATTCAACAATTGAAGATGTTAAAAACAAAAATAAAGAATATTGTAAAAAAACTAATTATAGATATGTAGATATGGAAGGTAATAAAGGACTTAGTAAAGCTTATAACAATACTATAGATTTATTAAGAAATGAATATCAATATATTCTTTTATCAGATGATGATACAATATATAATCAAGACTATATTAATAAATTACTAGAGCAAGTAGATGCTGATCAATATGATTTAATTTTAGCTACTGTAGTAGATAAAAAGGATAATACAATACTTACTCCAGTATTTTATTCAGATGTACCACTTAAACGAGTTAGGCAAGAAGAAGCTACTAGAATTGGTGGGATTAATTCAGGAACTTGTATTAAAATGTCAGCGTTTGATAATTGGAAATTTAATGAAGATTTATTTATGTATTTTACTGATTTAGATTTTTATAACAATAATGCTAATGCCAACAAGTTATCATATATCATTTTGGATGCTACAATTTATCAAGATTGTGCTGGTAGTGAAGAATATAATGATAAAACAATAGAACAAATTAAAAGAGTTTTAAATGATGGTAAAAAATATTATAAAACTCAAAAATTTGGATTCTTACAATATTGTTTTTATAAAACATTATTAGTAATTGGATCTTTTATTCAACATAAAAAAATATCAATTTTAAGTTTATTATTTGTTTAATAAGTTTAATGAAGGGTTTTTATGGATACACAAAAAAGGATTAGAATATTTTATATCCTATCTCTAGTGGGAATAGTAGTAGGATTTGCAATTTCTGCAATTGCACTAGTTTCGTTTAGTGCATCGCAATATGGAGAATATAATTTATATCTGAATTATATAATTCAATTAGGGGTATTATCTTTTGGTTTTCAAGATGGAATGTTAATTAACTATCGAAAAAAAAAATATGAAGATATGCTTCCTACTTTAAAACGAGATTTAAACTTTGGTTTTATTTTTCAAACTATAGTTTTAATTTTAAGTTTAGTAGTAATTCCGATATTATTTCAAATTCAATTTGGAAGTAGTCAATTTATAATTTTAGTTTTGTCAATAATATCTTTTTTTCCAGCAACACTATTAGGTAATATTCGTAATGCTTTTTCTGCTTTAGGAAAGTTTGATATTATTGGATATTTTGATTTCTTTACTAAAGTATATATGTTAGTAGGGATTATTATAGTAAGTTGTTTTAAATTAAATGTAATTGTATACATGATAATAGATATTATCTTTAAATTTCTAATTGTATTATGGTTATATATTAAAATTTATAAAGATTATAACAATTTAGATGTTAAGGAAAGAAAACATACATCTAGTTTTACAATTAAAGATAATTTTAAAAAAGGTTTATTTATTTTACTTGGAAACTGGGCTTATGTTTTAGTATTTAGTCTAGATAAAACATTCCTACAAGATAATACCACGTTCTTAGGAATTTATTCTTATTCTTTATTTGTGTTAACTACCCTTAACCAGTTATTTATTCCGATTAAATCCGTAATTGTTAGTATGATTAATGAAGAGCAAAATAATAGAGATATATTTAATATGGCAGCTAAAGTAACAATATTAGTATTTAGTGTAGTGTTGTTATACCTATGGATTGGTGAGCCAATAATTATGTTCTTACTCCAACAAGTTGGACAAGGAATATCTGGAATATCTGATAAGATTGGTGATATAACTCAAGGAATTGAGTTATCAGGATTAATTACTATTGGAATGCCATTTTATATAGTAGTTCATTTAATTTTTATGTCATTATTATTAGTAAGAAACCAAAAAAGATTTGCTGGATATGGAATAATAAATGCTATTGTTACATTTTTAATCTATTATGTTTGTGTAAATAACATAAATGCAAGTCCGCTAGTAGCAGTTTGTATTGCAACGGTTATAAATTATTTAGTAACATATCTATTTAATGGTGTATTAGTAATTGGAATCAAAGAAGGGATAAAATTAATTTTATTATCTCTAGGTTTAGTATTAACTTGTTTAATATTAATGAAGTTAGATAATATGTTTATTTATCCCATAATATTAATTCCACTAATTGTTTATTTAATATTGCATAAATTAAAGAAAAATAAGGAGAAGTAAAAGATGTTTATTAGTGCTTTAATAATATTAATTAGTTTATTTATTTTTGATTTCACAGGTTATGTAGTACTTAAAAAAATCAAACGTGAAAATTACTTAATATCGGTACCTTTAGGGTTTATGCTGTTTATGGGTATATTTGAGTTTTTATCATTGTTTTCAATGGTAAATAAAACTAATTTTGTTTTATATCGAAACAGTCTACTAATTTTATTAGTAATAGTATATTCTATACTAATATTTAAAAACTTAGATTATTTTACTACCTTAAAAATAAGATATTCTAATCGCTTTAAAATATTAGTTACTGTTTTTTCATTAATTGCAGGTTTATTAATTTCAATATTAGCTACTGGATATGGAGATAGTTGGCTATATAGTAGTATGATATTATCCTCAATTGATAACAATATTATTTTCTCAAACAATGGGATTAGTATTGGTGGAGAAATTCAATCTTTCCACTATACAGATGGAATATATTTATTACAATCTATTTTAACTAGTTTGTCTCCAATAGATAATTATGTATTCTTAGTAACATTTGTTAAGTTCTTAGAAGGAGTAATTATTGTATCGACAATTGGGTTTGTTGTTGATTTCTTTATTAAGAATAACAAAAGTATAGTGTTTATTGTTGTAGCTATGTTCTTATTGTTAGGTAAAAATTTATTTACAAGGTATCCAACAGGTGATGAGATTTACACTCATACATTTAGATCTATTATGATGGGTACAAACTTAATAAATAATGTGGGTATTATATTAGCTGTAATTTTAATTATATCTAATATTAAAATTAAATATAAACAAATACTTATGCCAATCGTTGGTTTTGCATTATTTAGTTTCACTTCATCTTCATTATTTATGTTTAGTTCGTTATTAGTAATTGCAATGTATGTAGAAGTATTTGGAAGAAAATCAAAAGATGGAATGAACTACATTGTTAGTGGATTTGGTGTAGTATATATATTTGCATTAGTCTATTACCTTTCCTCTTCACCAATATTGATGTTAATAGGAGCAATTGTAGGAATCATCGCATTTAGTGTAGCTTTTTATTTAGTTCAAAAACTTAGTTACGAAAAAATCAAGAAAATATTAAAAATAGGTTTAATATTATATATCCTTATTACTATTGTAGCAATATTTGTATTAAGAAATACAAATGTTATATTTAATTCTATACTAGAATTAGATCATAGTAAAATATATGATATTTCTGGTCACTATTATTTAAATATCTTTGCATCTTTATTGTACTTAGTTTTATTTATTGTTGGATTGATTGACATCTATAAGAATAAAAAACTACTTGGAAATTATTTAATATTTGCCTTTATTTTATTTGCTAATCCATTAAGTTATAGAATTTTTGGTAGTGTGGTACAACAAGTAGTATACCACCGTATATTTAATTTAATTTGTCCAGGGTTAATATCAATTATTGGTTTTGCTGCATTAATAAATTACTTTGATAATAAATATCAATTTAGAAATTACAAATATGCATATGCAGTATTAGTTCCTTTAGTTTTATTTTTCCCAACATATCAAGTATTATTTACTGGATTTGATAGTTTTGAAGAATATAAATATCAATCAAAAGATATTATGGAATTATCTAATTGGGATTATCCTAAAACTAAAAATATAAATCCAGGTGGAATATTACCTAATCCAGTACCAGATACTTATAATGATTTAGATCAAATCCTAAGAACTAGAGGAGATTTAAACTGGGTTGATTGTACATCTAATCAAGATTTCTATTTAATTTTACCTAAAGAACAAGCTATTGATAAAGAAATAGAATTTCAAACAGAATTATATAATGTTTATTTAATAAGAGGAGAAGAATGTCAGGTAAACAAAAATTAATATTATGTTTAGTAATAGTATTAACTTGTGTTATTAGTTTTGATCGTTGTTATGAAATAAACGAAAAATATAAAAATAAAATAGCAAGTAATGATTATGCATACGCTAAATATAATGCAGATAATTATAATTTTAATCAACTAAATGGATTTGATAGATTAAAACAACTATCATTTAATAAAGAGTTAACTCCGGGTGAATATGAAGTTACAGATACATATTCTAATGAAGATGATACTAAAATCTATAATGGTTGGTATATTATTAAGAATGAAAATTATAATGATCGAGCTAAAATAATTATCAATGGTAATGAATATATTTTAGGTACGTTCTTAAATAGTAATATTGAAGCTAACTATGTAGAAGTTAATTTAACTGCTGGAGATAAAGTAGTTGTTGAAAATACAGTTTTATTAAAAACAACTAGAATTGTATAGGGGAATATATGGAAAAAAGAAAGTTTATCAATATAGTTGTAATTACTAGTTTAGTAATAACTCTAGTGGCACTAACTTATAATTCAGTAGTACAATTACCTCTAATGGAAGAATATAAAAGAACAATAGAAGCAGAAGGTAATTTACGTCACAAATCAGTAGATGAACGAGAATTGTGGGGAACAGATACTTTATCTAAAGGAATCGATGGAGATATGTTAACTCCAGGTACTGCTATTAATGATATTAAAAGTATTGGTTTACAACCTGGACTTCATACTATTATCAACTTAAGCGATGGAGAAGCAGTAGTTAGAGTTGATGGTAATGAATACACGATAAATAAAAACGAAGTTCTGCCAATAGAACTTCGCGAAACAGCTTTAATTGCTGTAGTTGATGGATATATTACTATTATCTAAATAATTTTAAGACTTCTTTGTTTTTAGTGCGTATGAATGTAGATAAAATAAATGCAGTTTTATATAAACTATGAACAAAGAAGCTATTATATTTTTTAGAATCAGATAAACGTAATCTCATTTGATTAATATTTATATCTTCATCAAAATGAGATAGTTCTTGTAATAATGTAGGTTTTGCTACAATCATTTTAATATCATGTTTGTTAACATAATTATCAAAAAAGTCAACGTCTACAAAGTATAAGAAGTTGTCTTCGTTATATTTAAAATTATCAAATATATTAAGGTTTATACACAAGCCAGAATTTATAGCTTTAATATGTTTGTAGTTTCCACCATCATATGATTTAGTGATTAAAGAAGTATGATTGTATACACGTGGTGAATACAATTCGTTATTACTTTTGTTGATGATTTTTGGAATTATAAGATCATATCCTTGGTTAGATAATTCATTAATTTCATCAATATATTGTTGGGTAATTAATGTATCATCATCACATAATAAAATATGAGTGTAATTAGTTAAGTTATCTTTAATGAATTTGATAGCTTGATTATAAGCCTTACTAAGACCTATATTTCCATGATTATTTATATAGTTAATATTATTTTCTTTTGCATATAAATCATTATCATTATTAATAGTAGAGTTATCACTAATGATAATGTCAATATTATCGTATGTAGATAATGATTTATATGCATTAGAATCTGAAATTTTTTTGTTATAGATAACGATTAAAGCGACGATTTTATTCATAAAACTCCTATATACATATTTTATCACAAATATGTTGAATTAAAAGGAAGGTATCTATGATAAATAAGAAGTTAAATTATAAATCTTTGTTTAATAATATTTGGCCATATATTATTATCTTACTTGCAAGTATGTTAATAATTAGTCCTAAAATGTTAGATGGAACGTTTAATTTAGGAGCAGATGGTCAGTTTCATTCATCTATAGTATCTGGTTATCAACAAATGTTTAAAAATGGTAATTGGGACTATAATGGAATAATACCTGTAGTTGGTTTTAATATGGGGTATGGAACACCATTATTTTACCAGACTACACCACATTTACTAGCAGGATTAATTAGTTGTTTTATTTCTAGTGAAAATAGTATTTTCTGGGCAATGGATGTAACTTATTTTCTTAATTATTTAGTAAGTGGTATAACTTTTTATTTATTAGCTAATGAATTATTTAAAAATAAAGTTAGTGCGTTGTTTTCTTCGTGTTTATACATGATAGCACCATATCATTTATCTCAAGTATATACTTCAGATGCATTTTCACAAATATGGGCATATGCATTTTTACCTTTAGTATTTTTAGGAGTTTATTATTTAATTAATAATGATCTAAAAAAGTTTTTAATTAGTTTTACTATAGGTCTAAGTTTAAGTATGTATTCACATCTTATGACTACATTCTTTATATTAGTATTAACAGCAATACCAACTATAATCTTCTATTTTAAGAAAATATTTACTTTAGAAAAGATTAAATATGTCATTGTTAGTATACTATTAGTATTGTTAATAACATCACCTATAACATCTAATTTATTATATTTAAAATTTAATGGTAATTATCAAGTATTTCAAGAAGGACATATGAAAATGTCTGGTGTTGAAAATACATTATTAAATCCACTAGGTTTTGTGTTTTATAATTATGCCGACAATAATTTATTGGATACAATGTCAATAAATTTATTTGCTTTAATTGGATGTATCTTTATAGTAATTAAAACTATTATAGGTAAATTAAACTTTAATGAAAATAAAAAAAGAATTATTTTTATAACAATAACAACATTATTCATGTATTTAATATTATCTAAGTATTCTCCACTTAAATATATAAGTGAACAACTACAAATTATTCAATTTGTTACAAGATTAATGCCTCCAGCTATAATGGGTACTAGTTTGCTAGCAGGATATGCATTATTAGAATTAAATATTAAGAAATGGATTAAGAAGCACTGCGTAAAAAAATGTCTTACTAAAAAAAGAGTAAGACATTTTTTGTTAAAATATTTAAAAAGGAGCAGTGCTTATGGCTAAAAAAGGACAAAAATATAAAAAATAT
>DEQD01000035.1 GCA_002359095.1 Caryophanales bacterium UBA3375 | reverse complement strand
ACAATATCACATTTACACGACACAAAGTATTAATGATGACTTTACTAAACCAATAATAAAATGATAAAATACAAATAAGGAGATTTAATGCAACATGAAATTTTTCTATATCTAGTAGTTTGTCTAGGTTGTTATTTTTATGGTTCTATTCCTTTTGCTTTACTTATAGCTAAACATCATGGAGTAGATTTATTAAACTTTGGAAGTGGAAACATAGGTGGTTCTAACTTAGGAAGAGCAACAGGTAAAAAATCTTTTATCTTATGTTTTATTTTAGATATGTCTAAAGGGGCTATAGCTGTATTAGTATCTAAATACTTAGGATTAAATCCATTAATTGTCTTTCCATTTGCCGTTTTAGGTCATGCCTTTAGTATTTTTATTAAGTTTAAAGGGGGAAAAGGAATTGCAACTTGCTTTGGATTTGCTCTAACTTATAATTTTATCTTTGCATTAATTGCAATTACTTCATTCTTAATTATTTTAAAAATATCTAAATATGTTTCCCTATCTTCAATTTTAGCAATCTTTGTATATGCTGCACTACTTCTTATGATTAAAGATTATGTCGGAGCTCTATTTGTATTTGTAATTAACTTAGCTGTAATCTATTTACACCGTTCTAATATCAAAAGAATTATCAATGGTACAGAGAGAAAAATAACATGGATGTAAAAAATAAGTGACTATAATTAGTCGCTTATTTTTTTATCACAATAACTGCATTAAATAAAATAAATAATAAAGCCATTATTAGACTTGATATATTAATCGAGTTAAAGATAAGAAAGTTAAAGATAACTTCTATTATCATTAATCCTCCAGCAATCAAATACCAATTAAAAGTTTTAGTACTTCTAATACAAAAGAAGAAAAAACCAATAAATAAAGCCATCGAACTCATCCAAGTTAATGCAAAAGCAAGTATATTTAACCAATCAATATTAGTAATTAATATAGTTGGAATTAACATAATACATTGTAATATAGCAGATAAAATAATCATTGATTTAATATTGGTATCACGCCAACGATTAAATGTTTTTCCTTCCATATTAGACCAATTAATATAAATCAAATAACAAAATATTAATCCATTTAAAACTGATAATATACTCATATTTCTCGTTAATATTTGATCACTAATTTGTAAGAATACAAATAATAACGCTACATATAAAACAATATTTCTTTTAATTAAAGATAAAGATATTAAAATTGTTAACATGGATATGCTAATATCTTTATTAATTGTAATATCAAGAATCAACATAATTATTGATATTGCAATTAAAGAATATTTTTTTAAATTACTCATGTTCTCCTCCACAATTAGTAAATAATATATTATCTATTTCTTTACTAGCACGAAGAACATCATCATTAATTACTTGATATTTATATTCATCTTTATAACCAATTTCTTCACTTGCTTTATTAATACGTAAGCTAATAACATCTTCTTTTTCTGTACCACGAGTACGTAATCTATTTTCTAATTCTTCAATACTTGGAGGTAGAATAAAAATAGAAATAGCTTCTGGTATTTTTTTAATAACCTGCATAGCTCCATTACATTCAATTTCTAATAATACGTTTTTACCTTCATCTAGTAATTGTTCTACTACTTTTTTATCAGTACCATAATAATTTCCCACAAACTCAGCATATTCTAACATTTCATCATTTTTGATTTTTTCTTCAAATTTATCCTTTGAAATAAAATAATATTCACGACCATTTTCTTCACCTGGTCTTGCATTTCTAGTAGTTGATGAAATACTATATACATAATCTTTAAATTCCATATTTTCTCTAATAGTACCTTTACCAACTCCACTAGGTCCAGAAATTACAATTAATTTACCTCTACTCATGATTTTCTCCTTGATTTCTATATATTTAATAGCTTTAATATATGAATTAATCCCTTCACCCATAAAAACTTTATCAACTCCATCTTTAGTGATGCTATAGTTACGATAATCTTCTCTTTTTGTAATATCACTAAAGTGAACCTCAACTTTAGTGATATCATTAATTAGGTATAATGCATCTAATATTGAAATAGAATAATGCGTATATCCTCCAGGATTAATAATTAACCCACAGTATCGATTATCATTAATTAGACTTTGAATCTTATCAATTATCTCTCCTTCGTGATTAGATTGATAAAATTCTAAATCATTATCTTCTTTTTTTAATATGTTAATAAATTCATCATAACTAAACTCATTAGGATAAATATCTTCTCTAAATTTAAGACAATTAATATTTGGTCCATTGATAATTAATATTTTATTCCCACGCATTTTCTTCACTTACTTTCTTATGTTCTTCTAAAGTTTTAGAATAAATAATTTCACCTGTATGTTGTTTTGCAAAGAAATATAGATAATCATTATCTTGTGGATTAGCAACTGCTTCTAAACTATCTTTACTAACCATAGCAACAGGTGCTATTGGTATACCTGTATATTTATAAGTATTATATAAAGAATCTACTTCTAAATCTTCATATGTTACTATTTCTTTGTGTTCTCCAAGAGCATAAAGAACTGTAATATCACTCTGAAGTGGCATTCCTTGTTCTAAACGATTATAAAAAACTCCTGCCACTTTATACTTATCCTCTTTTGTCATTGTTTCACGTTCGACAATACTAGCTAAAGTAACCATTTGATTAATTGTTAAATCATTTCTACTACTAACTTCTTTATAAGGTTCTAAATTAGTTTCCATTGCATCTAAAAACTTAGTAGTTAATTCTTCAATTGTATAATCAGGTGTTAGAGTATATGTAGCTGGTGCAAAATATCCTTCTAATGGATGAATAATATTTTCATCCAATAACGTTTCATCTAAAAACCAATATTTATCAATTAAAGTATTTAACGTGTCTTTATTATCCCAATATGCTAATACTTCTTCTTTACTAAATCGATTATTACTTTTACTAGCAACATTGTTTGCAACATTTTCAATATTATCTCCCTCAATAATAACTAGATTCTCACCTGTAATATTACTTTGAGGATTTGATAAAATACTAACTATTTCTTTTGCACTCATCTTAGTATTAATTTCATAATCATTAGGATAAATAGTAGCTTCTTGTTTAATAAATTCTTTATATAATCGATCATAACTTACTTTAGCACCTTTAGCTACTACCTGATCTGCTACTTCACTAACACTATCTCCTTGAGATACACTAATATATATTGTTTCTCCTGGAATAGCATTATTAATCACTTTATAACTTACAAAACCTGCTATTAAAATTATTATTGTTCCTATAATTATTTTAGTTTTATTTTTCATCTCTTTCATGGATAAACTCCTCAATACTTCCATCTTCTTTAATTACTTGTGCTACTTTCTCTTCAGCTTCTTCTAACAACTTAGCACAGTGTTTTTGTAATTCTACTCCTTCTTTAAACAATTCAATTGATTCATCTAAACTTGTAGAATCTTGTTGTAATTTATCAACAATCATAGATAATTTTTTATAAGCTTCTTCATATGTTAAATTCATTATTCTCCTTCTTCGATGTCTACTACATCTTTTCTAATTTGTGCTATTAAATTTTGAGCATCACTTACATTAGTAGTAAACGCTGCTATTAAATATTTATCATCCCCATAGCAATACCATAATCATGGACATTACCAGCATATAACCCATACTTGTGTGCTACATCATAATCAATATAAGATTTTAGATATTCATAATTACTACTTTGTTTCATATGAGTAATTAATGTTTCATAATCTTTTTCATGAGTAAGTAAATAATCAAGAACATCAAGATAATAATTAACACTTACAACGTTTTAAGAATCAAAACTACTTGGTAGTTCTACATCAGAATACTTCTTAATTGCTTGTTTAAGATTTGTATATCCTACATTTCTAGCAAGCATATTTAGTGCTGTATTATCACTATTAACAATAACTTCATAAAGTAGTTTTCAATAGACACATTACTTCCTAGTTGGTATTTTGTATAAATATTTCCACCTTCTTTAAAATCTTCACTTGTTGCTACTATAGTTGTATCTAAATTAATTTTACCTTCTCTTATTAAATAATACATAGCAACAGGTACTTTAATTGTTATGCAGCTGTAAAAATATCATCACAATTATAGTAATAATAAGCATTAGTCTCAACATTTTTAAAGAAAAATCTAAAGTTATTTTGATTAAGATTATTCTCACGCATTTTTGTTTGAATATATTTTTTAATATCTAAATGCTATCGGTTATGATAACTACTAGGTGGAGGTAGTACTTCTTCAATGATTTCTGAGTTTACTTCAAAATCACTTACTCTACTTAATTTAACTTTATTTATTGTAATAACACCTATTATTGTTAAAACTAATAAAGTTAAAACGATAAAAATATTCTTTTGTTTATTTTTCATGTTTACCAACTACTTTCGTATTAATTATCCCATCTTTTAATTCAATATTAATTTGATCATTAACATTAACTTGCTTAATTGAGTTTACAATTTTATCACCACATTTAGTTACACTATATCCTCGTGATAAAATTGATAGCGGATTTAGATTATCTAAATTATCATGCATGTTATTAACAATTTTCTTTTCATTATTAATTTTGTAATTTATTTTCTCTAATAAATTAATAGATAGTTGTTTTAACTTTTCTTGGTTATGGTTAATAACATTTTCTTGATTTCTACCAATCATTTTTAAAGTATTAGTCAGATAATCCAATTCAAACGCTTGATTTAAAAATGGATATTGAAAGTATTGATTACTACATAGATGTTGTAATGATTGTTTGTTATATTCTATTTTTTGTTTTAAATCATAAGCCATTCGTTTAATATTGTTATCGATATCTTCTTGCCATTCAAAGATATTTGGGGTAACAAACTCAGCAGCGGCTGTCGGAGTTGGTGCTCTTTTATCTGATACATAATCAATAATTGTTGTATCAGTTTCATGCCCAACACAACTAACTATCGGGATTTTACTCTCATAAGTAGCTATAGCTACTTCTTCTTCATTAAATGCCCACAGATCTTCAATGCTACCACCACCACGACCAACAATCATTACATCAGCTAGATTTTGTTCATTTACAAGTTTAATTGCGTTTACAATTGATGCTTTAGCTCGTTCTCCTTGAACAATACAAGGAACAATAACTACATCAGCAAGCGGATTTCTTCTTTTTATTGTCGTAAGCATATCTTTTATAGCTGCTGATGTTGGGGCTGTAACTAGAGCAATTTTTTGATAATAATCTTTTAGCGGTTGTTTATTTTCTTCATCAAACAACCTCATTGTTTCTAGTTTTAGTTTTAATGCTTCAAATTGACGTTTTAGACTTCCTTCTCCGGATTCTTTCATACTTTGAACATTAAAACTAAAATATCCGCTTTTAATATTGTGATATATTTTAGCTCTAAGTACTACCTGCATCCCATCTTTAGGTTCAAAGTCTAGTTTATCAGCTAAACTCTTCCACATCGAACAACTTACCTGTCCTTCATCATCCTTGATAGAAAAATAAAAATTACCACTACTTGTTTTAAAATTAGATATCTCTCCTTCTATTTTAATATAAGAGAGATATTCATTATTTTCAAGTAGTGTTTTTATGTATTTATTAATTGCTGATGGAGTTAAATTAATCTCTGTTTTATTCATTGATTTCCTTACTAACTACATCAAGTGTATGATGAATAAAGTTTTTAGCTTCAGTTGAGCTAAACTTTTTAGCTAATTCTAAAGCTTCATTAACCACAACTGCTGGTGGTGTATCTTCGTATTTTAATTCATAAATAGCAAGACGAAGAATTGATAAATCCACCGGATTTAGTTGCTCAATTCTCCATCCCTTTTTTAAATTAGGAGTAATTAAAGCATCAATTTCACCTTGATGCTTAATTACACCTTCAACATAATTATTAGCTAGTTTGTCATTAGTCAAACATTTATCAACATCATTTAAATAACGCATTTGATACAAAGATTTAATTGCACCTTCACGGGCTTTAGTACGCCCATGTACTTTATTACTCATTATTTAATATTAATATTAATGTTTTTAAAATATATACCTACTTTTTCATTAAAGTAAGTTTCTATTTCTCTTTGGAAGTTATCTAGATATTTATCACTATTAACAGCACTTGCTTTAATATAAATATCTAATACATTATCTTTATACTCAATAGCATAACATTTAACATGTGGATAAAATTCTTTGATAAATAAATAAACATTTTTTTCTATTTCAAAGTTTTTAACATAAATACGACCATTTAGGTTTCTAGCAATTAAATTCATCTTGCTCCTTATTTTTCACGACTTACATACTCACCAGTTGAAGTATTAATTACAATACGTTCTCCTGCTTCAATAAATAATGGTACACGTAACTCATAACCAGTTTCAACTTTAGCTAATTTATCTCCACCGCTTTTTGTATCACCTTTAATAGCTGGTTCTGCTTCAGTTACTTCTAATACAATTTTTTCAGGTAATACTACATCTAAAATACGACCTTCGTTTAAAATTACTGTAACATTCATATTTTCTTTTAAGAATTTTAAACTGTGTTCAATAATTTTTTTATCAATCTCCATTTGATCATATGTTTCCATATCCATGAAGTAGTAAGTTTCACCTTCATTGTATAAATATTGCATTTCTTTTTTATCAATGTGAGCTTTTTCAATTTTTTCACTAGTATTACTAAATGTAATATCTTGGATAGCTCCTGTTTCTAAATTACGCATTTTTGTACGTACAAATGCACTACCTTTACCAGGTTTTACGTGTTGAAATTCTAATACCATGTATAAAGTATTATTATACTTAATTGTTAATCCATTTTTAATATCATTTACTGTAATCATAATATCTCCTAAGCTTATTTTATTATACCAAAATTACTTATTTATTAATTATTTGTAATAATTTTTTTAATACCTTATTTTCTTTACTACTTTGTGCCAATGTAAGTAATTTATTAGCAACAATGTAGATTGGTTTATTAATAACTAAATCAAATTCACCAACAAACTTAGTTACTTCTCCGCCAAAAGATTTTTTAAACTGATATAACCCATAATTTTTATCACTACTATCTTGTATATTACCACTAATTCCTAAAAAATCAAAATAAGTAATGTTTTTATCAATTATATCTTGGATATATTGATCAAACATTGCATATACTGGATTTAGTTCACGATAAATCGTTCTACTACCTCCAAACCAATACCATGCTTTATTATCCATTTCTACATATAGTGCTGTTGATAATTTAATTCCATTCGGATAATTATTAATAATATCTTTAACTAATTTATAATTTTTATCTACTTTATCATATGCTTGATTTAATGTAGTAATTTCTGATTTGATTTTCTTTTGTCTTTTTTTCGATGTATTTTCATCTTTACTTTCATTTTCTAAATCACTAATTTGTTTTTTTATATCTGCTAGCTTATTTTGATAATCTTCTAAGTTGATCTTAGTAGGATCAAAATAAGCAAAATACATCTTCATCGTTTTTTTAAAACTATCTAGTAATATTTCAAAGTATTCTCTACTTCTAGTAATATAACCACCACGAGTTGCAGTATCATTCATAATATCCATGAATTCATCTAAATCATCTTTATTACCTTCAATAATTGTTATTCCATTATGAAGCGCGTTATCAATATGTTTGATACAACGTTTTTCATAACCTTTCTTTACTTCTTCATAACTTTTATCATCAAAATGATTAATTATTGTACAACGTGGTTGTGTTCCTTCAAAGTTATTAACAAAACCTAAGTGTTTATAACCTAACTTTTTAAATGTATTAACGATTGGATTAATACTCCCATTAATCTCTTCAGGTAATTCCGGATCAATACGTAAACTATATCCATTATGTTCTTTTACATATTTTTTAATATCTTTAGTAAATAGAGCTAAATGATTTTCATTATTATAATCTATTATCATTCCACGAGGAATATAATATAAATAATAGTTAATTTTAGGTAACTTTTTAAAATGTAGGAGACATGTTGCTATTAAATTATCATCTTCATCATAGCAACCAAGAATTTTACCATTCCATCCCATTTTCTTTCTAGCTTCTAAATACTCTATACTACCCAAAAAATTCAGCTGATTTAGCTGTTTTAGAAAACTATTATAAACTTCTACATCAATTTCTTTTAACATAATTAAACCTAATATAATTATAGCATTTTATATCTAGTTTAATAATAAAAAAAGTTCTTAGAAATCACTTCTAAGAACTTTTAATTATTAATCTAAACCTAGAGCTTGAGCTATAGCTGATTTATGTTTCTTAGCATCTGCCCCATATATTGCTTGGATACCATTTCCTTGTACTACTAATCCTTTAGCATCTAAGTTATTTACCCAATAATCATTATCTTTTACTTTACTAGCATCATTTACTGTTACACGTAAACGTGTAATACAAGCATCTAAATCTTTAATGTTATCAGCACCACCTAAAGCTTCCACAATACCTTCTTGTTGAGCAGTTAATCCACTCTCACTTTTACCTTCTTGTTGTGCTTTAAAATCTGCTTTAGTTTTTAGTGTTAAATCATCACCTCTACCCGGAGTTTTAACATCTAATTTTATGATTAAGAATCTAAATAATAAGAAGTAAATAAAGAAGTAAGGGATACCTACTAAAATTACATTCCAAGCATGTACATCTTGACCTGTAACTTGAGGAATAATACCAAACATAGTATAGTCAATTAAACCTCCACTAAATGTCATCCCAATCTTAACACCTAGTAGGTCCATTAACATAAATGATAAACCTGCTAGAGGTACGTGTACTCCATAATATAAAATTGGAGCTAAGAATAAGAATGTAAATTCTAATGGTTCTGTAATACCTGTAAGCATTGAAGTAATTGCTACAGATAATAACATTCCTCCAACTACTTTTTTGTTTTTATCTTTTGCCACACTATACATAGCTAGTGCTGCTCCTGGTAATCCAAAAATCATAAATGGATATTTACCACTCATAAAGTTAGTTGAAGTATAGTTTTCTAAATCACCAGCCTCTAAGTACCCAAAGAACATATTTTGTGTTCCGTAGAATATTTCTTCTACTCCATTAATGGAAATTTCTGCACTACCACCAACAGCTGTTTGCCACAGCGGAGTATAGAATACATGGTGTAATCCAAATGGAATTAAACTTCGTTCAATTAAACCAAATAATAATGAACCAGTAGGACCAAGACCTGAGATAAACTCACCTAACATACTAAGACCAGTTCCAATTAATGGCCATACAAAGGCACAAATTGAACCTAATAGGATTCCAGCAAGAGCTGCTAAAATCGGAATTAAACGAGGTCCTCCAAAGAAACCTAATACTGAAGGTAATTCAGTATCAATAAATTTATTATGAAGATACACTGTAACTAACCCTGATAGAATTGCACCAAATACCCCCATACTTAATGTATTATCAATATTTAGCGTATTAGTTAACGCTCCTGGTTGATGTAATAATGTAATTTGACCATCTACAAGAGGCATCTCTTGTAATGTTTCATATAACATACCACCATCAACACTTTGAATAAATTGAGTTCCATCAATACTCATAACATCAATCATTCCAACACTAGCTGCATCACTAGCCGATTGAATATTCATTACTGTTTCAATTGGAATCATTCCACCTTCAATTCCATAAGTAGAATTAATTAGTGCTGATATATAATCATTAGTTTGAGCTTGAAGTCCTGAATCTAAGAACCCTAAATTAAAGATATTAGGATCATAATTTAGCATTCTTAACACTTCTGCTGCTACTACTAACATTACAAAGTAACCAATAATTGCAGATAGAGCTGCTGCACCTTTTTCCTTTCTTGCAAAACCAATCGCTAACCCAACTGCAAATAACAATGGTAAGTTAGCAAAAATTATATTTCCTGCAACAGACATAACTTTTAAGATGTTGTATCCTAAGTTACCTTGTTGAAGGAAAATTAAATTAGGGTATTGTTCTAAAAATGTTTCATTAGTAAACGAATCTCCAATACCAAGTAACATCCCTGCTGCTGGTAATAATGCTATTGGTAGCATAAATGCTTGTCCAGCTTTAGAGAAAAACGATTTTAAACCTTTCATGCATGTCCTTTCTATCTATGAAAACGATTTCATAAATATTATAGCACATAATATTTAATTTTGTTGTTTTTTCTACATTTAGTCAAAAAATAAAGGCAATCTTAACGATTGCCTTATAATTATTTACTAAATTTCTTTAATTCTTTACGATTAATGAACAATCCTACTAAGATAATTAATCCGATTAATATAATACTTCCGACACTATTAATAATGTTTTCCGAACAAATTAAAAAACTAAAAAGAATTAATAAATGGAAAATCAAAGCAATAGCTGGAATAATAATACCTTTACCCATTTTTAATTTACCTTGTTTATATAACTTAAAGTTGATTAAAAAAACTAAACCAGTAATTGTAGAAGAAATTGCTACAACAGCATCTTCTAATAAAATACCATTAAATACTTCATAACCATTAATACTAAATCTAGTCGATTGTAAGTATAAAATAACAAAAGTGATAATAGTAAAGACAACGGTTAAGATACTTGCATTAAATGGAGTATCTTGTTTTGTTCTTTTTTTAAAGAAATTAGAGCAAAACATTAAGTTATCATCTGCTAATTTCTCAATATATCTATTTCCTGACATAAAGATCGCATTAAGAGTACCAATACCTGATACTACCACAAACACTAATACAAACTTGGCTGCTCCTACTCCAAACATTTGATTAAAGATTGTAAATAGATAATCATTACCTAAATTCATAATTTGCTCTGTAGGTAATAACAAGTTAACACCAACAAAGTAAACTACATAAACAATACAAACAGCAATAATACTAGCAGTATACACAATCGGTAAATCTTTTTTAGGATTTTTCATATCTACTGCTAAACTTGATACATTAATCCATCCATCAAACATAAAAGCAATAGCAATAAACGGTGCTAACATCGTTGTCGTTGTTATCGCATGTTGACTACTTGTTGCTAAATTAATAGACTCATAATTTCCAAAGAATAACCCATAGATTGATATAAGAATTAATGGAATTACTTTTAGTGATGTTGCACTAACCGAAATTAGAGTAGCTAATTTTGTAGATAAGTAATTCCAAAAAGTAACGATTAAAATTAATCCAATCCCCATAAATAATTTAACTTCTTGAGTTGGGTTAATTCCAATTATTGTTGAAAAATAGTTAATAACAACACTTGCTAGTACTGATATCATTACTGGAGTATACACACATAGTTGAAACCATCCAACAACAAATCCTAGCTTTTTACTAAAGAATTGTTCATAGTATCCTACTAGTCCCCCTTCAGGATTTGCATGTTGAGCAATAGCTGTGGCTGCAATTCCTGAAAGAACAAAACCAATACAAATAATTGCCCAAATTAACATTGATAGGGCAAAATTACCATTTGTTTTCAATAAAATATCATCAGCTTTAAAGTAGATACCAACACCAATCATAATTCCGACTGCTGTCATAAATGCTTGCATTCTAGTAATCTTTTTTTCCATATAATCCTTTCAATATGCTTTATTTTAGCACAATATAGCAAATATTTCATATATTATGACAATAAAAAAATCTTTATGATATAATAATAATGTTGTTATATACGGCGTTTGTGGTGAAGTGGTTAACACTCCGGATTGTGGTTCCGGCATGCGCGGGTTCGAACCCCGTCAAACGCCCCATTTTTTTTAAAATTAAAAAAGTCCGATTAAAATCGGACTTATTTTTATTATTTTTTCATTGATTTTTTAAAGTTGTTAAATAAGAATTTAAGATAATGATTAAATACATAACCAACTATTAAAATTGCAATTGTTAATTCCATTACATAAATTAAAGCTACAATTCCCGATACGTTTGCTGAAAAGTTTTGTTCAAAAAACGAAATTGTTTTTAACAATGCAAACGGTGTAATACACATAGGGAAAGTTAGTGCTGCATATGATGGATAGAAAGGTAATTTGATAATTTTAGGTATTTGGAATAATACTACAATATATAAAATTTGAGCAAGTACTTCCATCGTTAACATAAACATTGGATCTGGATTACTTGAAATTGTTAAATAACCAACAATAGATAATGACATTGGTGCTGTATAAATGGCAAATAAAGGTTTTGAAGCTTCTTCTACTTCATGACGCAAGTAACGATAACTAACTAATAAAAATACAGCAATATAAGCACATAAACCAAACCAGAAAATATAATTACCTAATTGTTGTTCTCCAAATGTTGGTGCTGTAACACTAGCTACAACAATTCCTACATATGTTACAAAGTAGGTTGGATATACATGGTGTAATTTTAATTCAGCTATTAGTTTATAAGTAAAATATACTATGACTATACAGTGCATAATAACACCTATAAACCATAACGTTTTACTAATCATGTAAATGTTTGGTATAAATGTTAAACCATTTAAGTAAACAGCAAGTTGCATAAATGCCATATAAATAGTTGCACTTACACTAACAATGATTGGATTTTTAAAATCTTCTCGTACTTGTTTAAAACAAAATATAAATTTCATTAATACTAAAATGATTATTGCTCCAGCAATACATCCACATGCTGTTCGTAGATAAGTTGAATAATCATTTAATAAGTTTCCTAGTACCGTAAACCCTAAAGCAACACCAGCCATTGGAATCGGCACTCCACTTAAGAATTTTCTCATAAATCTCCTTGTCTTTTAATCACTGCTAAGAACTCAGGATAAGACTTATCAATGACCTCTATATTATCAATATCAACATTAACTTTGGTTGAAAATAATATTTCCATCAATGCAATCCGATGATCATTATAACTACTAACACTACAAGCTTTTAAATTATTATTTGGAGTAATCACTAAACTATCATTTTTATATTTTAAATTAAGTCCTAATTTTTCACCCACATTAATTATCGCTTCTAGGCGATTAGATTCTTTATATTTCAATCTATCTATTCCAACCAATGTCGTTGGCTTATCAAAATAATTGCACACAAATACTAATGTCGGTACTAAATCCGGACAATTGTTACAATCTATAACTTGCGGTTGATTTTTTAGTATATCTACTAAACAATGATCTGGTTGTAATGTTTCAATATTTTCTTTATATTTAATATTACAACCAACAAAATTAAGAGCTCTTAAGTAGCTAAGACTACTTTCATCTACCTCATTATCAATCTCTATGTTTTGCTTATATTCTTGATTACCTTTTATATAGATAATATTATTTTCAACTATAATGTTGATGCCAAATGTTTTTAATACATTAATCGTCATTAATATATAATTATAAGAAACTTTATCTTTAATCACGATTTTTGTATCAAATCCAAGAAGTGGTAAAACAAATAATAAACCACTTATACATTGAGAGGATTTATTATCCTCAATTATGTACTCATCTAATACATAACCGCCTTTTATTATACCATTTTTACCCTCTATTTTGGCATCAAATATTCGCTCATAAATATCTAGTGGTCTAGTCATTAATACTTCTTCCCCACTATATTTAATTTCACCAAATAGATAAATAATTACTGGTATACTAAAACGCAACGTAGTACCTGATTGATTGAAGTCAAATTGATTGTTAATCAATTTAACTTCTCTACTATCAACAACAATCTGATTATCATTATAAGTAATTTTACAATTACAATTTTTAAGAACTTCTATTGTAGTTTTTACATCATCACTAAAAGATACATTATTAATTGTTGTAACTGATTTTGACAAAAGTGCACAAAACAAAATACGATGCATTATCGACTTTGAATAATTACAATCAACACTTATATTATTTAAGTCTAGTTTCATCTACCTCTCCTAAACTTTTTAGTTTAATAAAATTAATCTGACCATCATTCTTTTTATCTTTTAATAAGTATTTATCTAAATCAATATCTTCTTCTAAGTAGATAGGTAAATCGTATTTTTTACACACTTCTTTAAGTAGAGGATCACTACATTTTAAATTCATTCCAATACTTATTGCTTCACCATGTGTATATTTTTTAAAATCATAATAACTTTCTATTGCATGACCATATGTATGACCAAAGTTTAGAGCTTGACGTAAACCTTTATCATACACATCTTTACTTATAAAATGATTTTTTATCTCTAAACTTCTTTTAATAATATAGTTAATATCTACTTCATCATTTAGTAAGTAATCAAGTAATGTTTTATCATAAATACAACCATACTTGATTACTTCTGCCATACCAGAATTAAATTCTCTAATAGGTAGTGTATCTAAAAAATTTTGATCTATTACTACACACTCAGGTTGATAAAAACTACCTATGTAGTTTTTATAACCTTTATAGTTTATTGCAGTTTTTCCACCAACACACGCATCAACCATAGCAAGTAGTGTTGTTGGAATATAAACTACCCTAATACCTCGCATAAATGTAGCACAACTATAACCAACAATGTCAAGTAAACATCCACCACCAATAGCAATAATTGTTGTACTTTTACGATTAACATTATTTTCTAAATAATAATCATACAATTTATTAACTGTATCTAAATTTTTATTAGCTTCAGTTACGTTAATATCAAAAGAAGTAACATTAAGATTAATGTTACTATCTTTAATAATTAGACAATTATCATCTAATTGTCTTATTACATCATCAATTATATTTTCCTTAATATATACATTATATTGATTTAAAATATTAACTATTTCCATAGCATCCTTATTCTGCTGTTAAACCACTTTCTTCTAATTTATCATTAAATGGTTCCATTAATTTATTGATAAATGGTTTTAGGATTAGACCAATAAGTAGTGCTAATATTATATAAGCTACTAATATAACAATATCTTTAATTAAGATTGAACTAACAACTCCACCTATTGCTTCACGTCCCATACTAATTGCATATGTAAATGGTAAGAATGGATGAATTGCTTTAAAGAAAGGTCCCATTAATTCAACAGGATAAGTACCACCACTTGCAGCTACTTGTAACACTAATAAAATAATTGATAACACTTTACCAATATTTCCAAACACTGATACAAGAGTATAAACTATTATTGCAAAACATATAGCAGTAAAGACCATTGAAGCTACAAATAATATTGGATTAGAACAATAAATTTGTAATATAGCTAAATCCCCGATTGACGCGATTAGTGATTGCAATATTGCTATTGTTAAAAACAATAGTAATTTTGCAAAGTAATTAACCTTAGCACTATATTTTTTCCCTGCATCTACTTTTAACATACTAACAAGTAATGTCATCCCTACCCATAGACATAATACAGTATAAAATGGAGTCATCGCTGTTCCATAATTACTCATATTAAATATAGATTGTTCATTTAAAACAATTGGGTGAGCTAAAAAGTTTGCACGTTCTTCTACATTATGTGTAATTAAAGTAATTAATTGAGTTAACATCCCAGAATCTTTTGTATCATCTGCTTTTTGAACAACATCGCCAATAAAAGATTCAATTTCTGGTAAGTGTTGTTTTACAAAACCAACAACATCACCACCTTGATTGGCAATAGTTATCCCTTGATTTAAAATATTTTCGATTTCTGGTAATTTATTTTGAGTTGATTTTATTATTCCTAAACTACCACTAGCTGTATTAAATGCTTGATTTAAAATATTATTAATTTGAGGTTGAATAGTAGTAATATAAGTATTTTTAATACTAATCGCTGTTGAATTAACACTACTAGATAAATTAACGATATTATCTAACACACTAGTATCTGGAGTATAACCATTATTTAGTGCTGTTAGAGCATCATTTAAACTAGTTTTTAACGAATTTAGTGAAGCTACATAGCCATTTAAACTATTAATAATATCAGTTAATTGTTGATTTGGAGCAATATTATTAATTGCAGTTAAAAAAGTTATTAAGCTATTATTTAGATTAATTAAATTATCTACTTTTGTAATTAGATTACTAATTAGTTCAGGTGCTTGTTCACTTGCAGAATTAATCGCATTAATTACATTTTGAGCATCTGTTTGCACATCAGATGCAATCGAAGCAATAATTTCTAAATCTTGAGTTATAGTTGGTGATATATTATCAATTTGCGATTGTGCTGTAGTAATAAATTGATCAATTGATTCTACTAGTTCATTTGCACTACTTAAAGTAGAAGAAATATTTGGTAAATCTTGTTTTATTTCTTCTAACAACACTTTAATCTCTGATGCTTCAACATCAGCTGTATTTACCAAAGTATTTAATTGACCAAATTTAGATTGTAAACCTTTTACTTGTTCTAGTACTCCATTTAAAACAGGAAGGGAATCTTCTAAATTTATTCCTAAATCTTTGGCAACAGTAAATAATTTTTCAGTAATTGTACCAACTATTAAACTGCTTACATTTTGTTCAATTGTTTGTGCTCCCTTTATAGTTATTTTAGGAGCAATGGCATTAATCTTCTCATTAACTTTATAATCAATTTCTCCTTGTTTTACATCATTTGTGGTTATTGATAATATATTTTCACTAAAATCTTTGGGAATGGTTACCATCGCAAAGATTTTTTCATTCTCTAACTCTTCATTAGCTTGTTGTTCATCTAAAAACTGCCATCCTAGTGCCTTGTTAGTTTTTAGTTGAGCTACAATTTGGTCTCCTAAATTTATTTCTTCACCATTAAGGGTAGAACCTTCATCTTGATTTACTACTGCTACTTTAATATTTGATGTTGCACTAGGATCATAAGGATCCCAACATGCTTTAATGTTAAACCAAGCATATAGGCTTGGCAAAATACATAAAGCAACTACTACTAAGATTGCTGCCCAGTTTTTACAAATTGTTTTAATATCTTGTTTATATAACTCTATAACTGTTTTCATCATTACTCCATTAACTAATTAATTGTTTTTAAACTATCAATTATATCCATAAATCCTTCTATTGTTACTTGTTGATCTTTATCACTTAAAGCTTCATCTGGATTTGGATGAACTTCAATTATAAGTCCATCTGCTCCGACTGCTTTAGCTGCTCTTGATAAAGCTAATACATAATCTCTATTTCCACTTGCATGTGATGGATCAATTACAACCGGATAATCGCATTTATCTTTCAGTACACAAACAGCACTAATATCTAGTGTAAAACGGGTAGAGTTTTCAAATGTTCTTATCCCTCTTTCACATAAAATGATTTTGTCATTTCCTGCTTTTTTAATATAATCTGCACTTGCTAGTAATTCATCAATTGTATTTCCAAAACCTCTTTTAAGTAGTATTGGTTTATTTAATTTTGCAGCTGCAACTAAAAGAGAATAGTTTTGCATATTTCTTGCACCAATTTGAATTACATCAACATCTTTAAACAAATCAATATTTCTTACATCCATTAATTCTGTTACAATTGGCATATTATATTTTTGTTTTTTTTCAACAAGGATATCTATTCCTTTATCTTTTAAACCTTGAAACGACTCTGGATTCGTTCTAGGTTTAAAAGCACCACCACGAATAGCAACTACTTCTTTTACCTTTGATAAACTGTTAAATACTTCTTCCATTTGTGTTTCACTCTCAACACTACATGGACCTGCTATTATAAAAAAATCTTTACACATATAATTTCATCGCTTCCCTTGCAGCTTTTTGTTCTGCATTTTTTTTACTACTTCCTTCACCCTTACCTATTTGGATATCATCAACACAAACAACACTTCTAAATAATCCTTCATCTACTTGCTTAGTTTTATATTCTATTTTAATAGTACCGTTTTTTTGTAATATTTCTTGTAAGTTAGTTTTATAATCTTGATTATCTTCATTAGTGATTAATTCCTTTTCTCTACTAAGTAGTGTTTTTTTTATAAAATTACTAGCTACTTCATAACCTTGATCTAAATAAATACTAGCTACCATACTTTCATACATATCTGCAACATAAGATGCTTTTTCATGAGTTAATCCTTTAACCGAATCACCAACAATAATGTATTTAGTTAACCCTTCTTCTTCCATAATTTTAGTTAAGGAAATCTCATTAACTAGTTTAGAACGATACTTACTCATTTCCCCTTCACGTAAATGTAGATTTCGATATAAATAATCAGTAACTACCATTTGTAATACTGAATCTCCTAAGAACTCTAAACGTTCATAGTTTTTATCTACATTACAAATAAAACTAGTATGAGTAAATGCTCTAACTATTAATTCTTTATCTTCAAAGAAAATATTATAACGCTTTTCTAATTCTTTAAAATTATATTGATTATATAGTTGTTTATAACTCATAACTACGCATCTTTTCAATTAACTGATTATCTACTAAATTTTTAGTTTCTACTAAAGCATTATAATAGTTCTCTTCTTTAGCACTACCATGGACTTTAACAATTAATCCATTAATACCAAGTACAGGCGCACAAGCAATTTTATGAGGATTTAATTCTTCTTTAAATTCTTTTAAAGATTTATTTAAAAGTAGGGCTGAAATTTTACCTTTTAAATTCTTTAACATCATTTTTTTTAGTTTTGTTTTAAACATATCAAAAGTACCTTCCAATGTTTTTAAAACAATATTTCCAACAAAACCTTCCATAACAATAATATCTGCTTCTGAATCAAGTAAGTTATAACCTTCAACATTACCTGTAAAGTTTAAATCACTTTCTTCTTTTAACAATTGATATGCTTGTTTATAAACTTCATCACCTTTAGTTTCTTCCGCTCCAATGTTTAGTAATTTAATGTTAGGGTTAGTAATTCCAAACATTACATTAGTATATACTTTAGCTAATTTAGCATTACTTACAATGTGTTCTGGTTTAGCATCAACTGTAGCACCTACATCTAAATACATACGCATTTTTCCTGTATGCTCATTTGGTAAAAAAATAGGAAATGCTGGTCTTGCTACATTTTTTAACCGTTTTACTTTAAGTACTCCCGCACTAACAATTGCTCCTGTACTACCACTAGATAAGAATGCATCAACTGCATTTTCTTTAACCAACTCAGCACCTACTACAATCGCAGAGTCCTTTTTAGTTCTAATACTCATTGCTGGATCATCACAAATATCAATACACTCACTAACTTCACGATAAACCACATTATTTGGTAATGTTGTTGGTTTATCTTCACTAAAACCTAAAATAGTTAACTCGATATCTTGATAATCTTTAGCAAAACGAAGACTAGCATCTAGTGCATCTTTAGGACAATTATCTCCACCTGTTATATCAATTGCTATTCTCATTCTTTCTCCTTTTAATTATTACTATTAATACAATTCCAGCAATTAACATACTAAATGATGTTAATTGAGCTATTTTAATTCCACCTAAATATAAGGCATCTGTTCTTAGTATTTCAATTAAACTTCTAATAAATCCATACCAAATTAAGTAAAATGCTGTTACCATTCCTGTTGGCATACTTATTTTTCTAATTAATGTATAAATAATGATAAAACCAAGTAAGTTCCATACACTTTCATATAAGAATGTTGGATGATAATATATTCCTCCAATATTCATTCCTTCGACTATAAAGTTAGGTAAATGAAGCGTATTTGTTAAAAACTCATAACTTGTTTGTGGTCCATGAGCCTCTTGGTTCATAAAATTTCCCCAACGACCAATTACTTGACCTAACATTAAACATGGTGTTGCTATATCTGTAATTTTTAAAAATGGTATTTTATATTTTTTTGAAAAATATAAAATCGTACATAACCCACCAACCATAGCTCCATGTATTGCTAATCCTCCTTGACGAAGATTAATTATGTTAATGGGATTAGAAAAATAATAATCTAAATTAGAAGAAAATAACACATACCAAGTTCTTGCTCCAATAAAGGCAAAAATAATAAGATAAAAAATCATATTATCAAACACATTTTCATCTAAATTGTTTTTCTTCCACCATCTTCTTGCTAAATCAATACCTACTAATATAGCTATTACCATAATAATAGCATAATAATATATTTCAATTCCAAAAATATTAATTGTATTATCCATTACTTTGTTCCTTTAATTTAGATGACAATTCATCTTTAAATACTTTTGCCGAATCAAAATTATGAATTGTCTTAAGGTTGAAGTTAGCTACTGCAGTTTCAACTAGATTAGCTAAGTTACGACCAGGCGACATCGGAATTACAATTTTAGGAATTTTATGTCCTTCTATTTCTTCATATAAAATGTTTAAACCGATTCGTTCTTCATTACCTTCATAAGGTTTAATCTCGATAATTAAATGAACATCAATTTTTTCAAGCACACGAGTAACACCATATAATTTAGTCACATCAATAATTCCTAGTCCACGAATTTCTAGACGGTTTTTTAGTATATCAGGAGCTGAAGCAATGATGTGATCATCATCAATAAATTTCATAATAACACTATCATCAGCTACTAAGAAGTGACCTCTATTAATTAACTCCAGTGCTAACTCACTCTTACCAGCTCCACTTTTACCTGTAATTATAATTCCAGTACCATGAACACTTAAACAAACTCCATGAATTTGTTTCCAAGGAGCTAATCTTTCTTCTAAGTACACAAAGACTTGTGCTTGTACTTTAGAAGTTACTTCACTTGTTCTAACAACAGGTATTCCATTATTATTTGCTAAATTAATAAATTCATCACTTACTTTTAAGTCACGACAAATAATAATAATTGGAATATCAGAATTTAAAAATCTAGTTACGTGTTCATGATTATAACCAATACTTTCTAAATACTTAACTTCTTGTTTTCCTATTAATTGAATACGATAACTAGGAAAAAAGTCAGTATATCCTGTAAGTTCAATCCCTGGCCTTGATAATTCTGGAACTGTAATTTCTTTTTCTAAATCAGCATCAGGAGTTAATAATTCAAACTCATTAAATACCTCTAAAAATTCTTTGATCGTTAATTTCATAACTACCCTTTCATTATTTCTTTTATTTTTGGAATCATATAAGTATCAATATCACCAGCCCCCAGTACTGCTATAATATGATTTTTGTCTACCTTTTTAATATCTTCTACATCTAAGATAACATTCCCCCCCATATCTTGTAATTCTTTAATCATTACTTCTTTACCAACACTGGCACTTTGTTCTCTAATACTACCAAAGATATCATCTATATAAACATAATCTGCTAATGATAAAGACTCGCAAAACTCATGAGCAAATGTATTTACGCGGCTATAAGTATGAGCTTGAAATAATACAGTCACACTATAATTTGGATACTTTTGTCTAATTCCTTGAATTGTTAATTTGATACTTGTTGGATGATGAGCATAATCATCAATTAAGTAAACATTATTATCTTCATCAAGTGTTGTTATATTAAAGCGACGAGAAACTCCACTAAACTGACCTAAGTTATTAATAACAGTATTAATATCAATACCTTTAACTAAACCAATTGTAATACTGGCTAGTGCATTATACAACATATGCTCACCAAAGATAGCTAAATTAAATTGTCCTAAATCTTGATTATTATAAATAATATTAAATGTTGCTCCACTAGCATCTAAATTAATATTATCCATAAATACATTAACATCTCTATTTTTCATTCCAAAAGTAATTATATCTTCATGCTTTATTTTCAAACAATTATTATCATCCCCATTAACAATTACTTGTTTACTTTGATTAGCAAACATCTGATATGAATTAATAACATCTTCTACATCTTTAAAGAAATCAGGATGATCCATTTCAATATTAGTAATTAAACATAAATGAGGATGATAGTTTAAAAATGTATTTTTATATTCACAAGCTTCGAATAAAAAATATTTAGGATTACTTCCAGCTCTACCAGTTCCATCACCAATCAAAGTTATTGTTTCTTCACTTGGTAGAATTGAATTAGTCATCCCCGTCGTTGTTGTTTTACCATTTGTTCCACAAATAGCTATTGAGTTATACTCACAAGCTAGTTTGTTGACAAACTCATAATAACGACAAGTATTAAGTCCTAATTCTTTTGCTCTAACTACTTCTTCATTACTATCATCAAAAGCATTACCAATAATTACACAATCAATACTATCATCTAAGTTATTAGGATTAAATCCAAAAAACTCAATTCCTGCATCAATTAATTTTTTATCTGTAAAATAAGTATTAGTAACATCACTACCAACAACTTCATTACCTAGTTGTTTTAAAATAGTAGCAAGTGCACTCATTCCACTTCCTTTAATTCCAATTAAATAATATTTCATACTCTTTCCTAAAATACTGGTTTTCCAACTAAACTTTGATCATCGCTTAAAAAGATTCCGTTTTTTTCATCACTTTCACCCAACTCATTTAAAGAACACATCATTCCAATTGATTCTACTTTAAGTAATTTTGAAGGAACAATACTCATACCATTTGGCATTACTGCACCAATTTGAGCAACAATCCCCACTTTATTTGCTTCGACATTTTTAGCACCACAAACAATTTGTTTTTCTACCTTATCTTTTACTTGACAAATATGTAAGTGATCACTTTCTGGATGATCTTCTACACTTTGAATTAATCCATACACAAATGGTGCTTCTTCATTTTTAAATGGTACTAAACGCGAATCATCAATTTGATTTAAATCCGTTAACCCCGCTTCTAAACCACTAATAAAAATGTTTGCTCCAACAATTTTATTTTCTTCATCAAAGAAATAAACATCGCCATTATCTACTTGCTTTTTTACTACCTTTGAATTACTTGAAATAATTAAACATTCATTTTCTTTATTATAATATCCACTAAATAACATTATTGCTCCAATTTATTAATTGATGAAAAGATTTGGGCTACGATTAAAACATTTTCTTTTTCTTTATTTTTAGAAATTAATGCTTCAATATACGTATCATTTTCTCCAACTACAACTAAGTTGTAATCCTGATCATATTCCCAAACATAAAAGTATTTATTATTTTCATCAACATATTCATATTTCTTTTCTTTATCTAAATTCATTTTGGTATATAGATTATAATCTCCAATATTTTCACTACCAAAATGAATTAATATTTGAGCATCAGGTCCTGTTAGTTTAACCTGATTATCACTTTTTTGTTGTTCAAATCCTGATGGCTTATAATATACATAATCGCCATAAATTTCATTATACTTCATATCTTTAGCATTAATTATATTAAACGCTAAATTACGAATATCACTATATGTATAATTATAATTTAGCATTGTTGATGCTACAATACCAACAGATAACATTATTAATACAATATAAATTAAACTATTAACTTTTTTCTTCATAATTTATCCTAAATAAAATGTTAAGAATTTATATAATTCTTCTACATCATTAATATTAACTATACTATTAGCACTATGAATGTTTCTTCCACCTATACATAATGCCATTACTTTAGTTCCAATTCCTGCAATCTCTACACTAGCAGCATCAGTACCGCCTAATGAGAAATATGGTTGGTATTTAAACCCTTCATTATTACAAATATCTTCAACTTTATTAATTAACTTGTAATTAAAAACCATTCGCGGATCTTTAATTCTAAGTAAGAATCCATCACCTAAACGATTAATAGGATTTTCATCATAGTAATCATCAACCGGACTTACATCCACAACAATTACTTCATCTAAATCACTGGGTAAAACACCCATTAATGTATTAGCTCCACGAAGTCCTATTTCTTCTTGCACACTAGCACACAAATAAATATCATCACTAGGTTGATTATCTTTAAAGAATTTATTTAACATGCTAACGATACTTACACCTATACGATTATCTAATGCTTTGGCACAAACAAAGTTATTTTCTAAATCAATAAATGGTGCATCAAAGTTAATTGCTTGACCTATCTTAATTTTATTTAACGCTTCGTCCTTAGATATAAAACCACAATCAATTACTAAGTCATCAGCACTAAGTTCTTTATTTTCTAAATGTGGCGAAGTACCTAAAATTGTTCCTTTATATTGGTTATTAATAATAACTCGTTGATTAGTCAATCCATAAATATTAATTCCCCCAACTAGTTTAAATTTAACCATCCCATTTTTAGTTACATCACTAACAATCATTCCTACTTCATCAAAGTGAGCAATAACGGCTATTTTACGTTTAGAATTAGTTCCTTTAAAGTATAGGGCAACACTTCCTAGATTATCATATAAAATCTCATCAGCATTACTTTCATTGATTAACGCTTCAGAAACATTTTCTTCATGTCCACTGATACCATTTAGCGTTGCATACTTTTTAATTGTATTAATCATCCCTTCTCCTTTTAACCTCACAATAGTTTATTCTAAATCCTTTTTTAGAAAACTTCTCTTCATACTCAGTTTTAATATTATCTCGATCTGTTTTATGTAAATCTAAACAAATATCAACAATATCAAATTTATTTTCATTAAATGAAACGATTGAGTATTCAAAAAATTCTTGGTTATCAGTTTTAAAGAATATTCTTC
Source organism: Caryophanales bacterium UBA3375 (assembly GCA_002359095.1). Taxonomy (GTDB): domain Bacteria; phylum Bacillota_I; class Bacilli_A; order UBA3375; family UBA3375; genus UBA3375. Next base: position 16,866 of record DEQD01000035.1, on the reverse strand, counting down.
CATTTTTCTTTAAAAGACGATCATAAATTGCTAAGTAATGTTTGGAAGTTAAACGACGTTTTTTATGTCTCTTTTTAGGCCAAGGGTCAGAGAAGTTTAAAAAGATTTTATCAATTCTTCTTCTAAGAATTTTAAAATCTTTTACTTCATCAATATCGATGGCATAAAAATATAAATTATCAACGTGCTCTTTTTCTTTTTTCTCTCCTGCTTTAACAATAACACTATCATAACGTTCTAGTGCTATATATAAAGCTTCTGGATCACGTTTAGCCATGTTAATGCTAAACTGTCCCTTACCACACCCAATTTCTAAATATACATTTTTGTATTTTCTAATTAAATATTCTAAGTGGGATTCACTTTGAATAAAAATTTGGGGATTATCTTTAATATAATCTTTTGCCCAAGGTTTAAATTTAATTCTCATGACTTACTCCCATGTGTTCATTATCTAGTAATATTATTTCTAATAAACTACGATTAAAAATCATTTTAGACAAATAATCAACAATAAAAATAATAAAAACAATATCAATATATCCTTTAATAATAAACACTAATAAAATTGCATTAAGAACTAAATTAATAAATGCTGTAATCAAACTAGTTTTTAAATTTTTATCTGCTATACTTACTACCCCTAATTTATATTCTAGATTTATATCTCGACAAAAATAATATATTACAAACATTAAAACATAACATATTTGTCCAAATAAAGACCCATTTATTACAAATTCATACATTAAATAAAATAAATATAAAATAATAATTTTAACTAAATAATAAAGTAAATAATTTATCTGTTTCATAATTATATCCCTTAATAATAGATAAAAAAGCACAACGTGCTTTTTATCTTCTTAAACCTAATTCTTGAATTAATTGTTTGTAAGCTTCATAATCTTTTTTAGCTAAATATTTTTGTAGATTACGACGTTTACCTACTTTTTTAAGTAATCCACGACGAGAGTGATTATCTTTTTTATGAACATCTAAGTGTGCATTTAATTCTTCAATTTCAGCAGTTAATAATGCGATTTGAACTGCAGCACTACCTGTATCTTTCTCATCTTTTCCGAATTTCTTAATAATATCCATTCTTTGTTCTTTTGTCATAATATCTCCCTATTCTTTTCCTTCATTACCACGTGTAATTATGGGAATAATACCATCACACCTAGTAAGAATCATATATATTATATAATATTTTATCCCTTATATACTAATTTTTTAGTTTTTTTTACTTAAATTCTGGATTATTTTCCTTTTCTTTACCTATTGTTGTTCCAAATCCATGTCCAGGATGGACTTTAATATCATCTTCTAGGCTAAATAATTGTTCTTTAATCCCTTGTTTTAATAAATATTCATTACCATCAACAAGATCACTTCTACCAATAGTATTTCTAAATAATGTATCACCAACAAAGATTTCCTTGTCGTTTGGAAAATAAAAACATAACCCATCTAAACTATGACCTGATATATGTCTTATTTCCATATCAAGATTAGAATAATCAAAATCTTCAAAAGTAGTATACTTACCTGTATATGTATAGTATAAATCATCCATTGTTGATAAATTATAATCTGGGTTTAATAAGTATTTTTGTTCTTTTTTACCTACCACTACTTCAACATTAGGAAAATTGTCTACTAAATATTCTAATCCCCCAATATGATCATAGTGACAATGGGTAATAAATATATAATCTAATTTCATTTTATTTTCAATTAAGTAATCTACTACTTTATTAGCATCTACTCCTGCATCGATTAAGATAGTTTTACCTTTTTGATTAATTAAATAACAATTAGTTAGTAAATTGCCTAATACAAATCTTTTAATCATTTTCATATAACTCTCTATTCACTTGTAATATATATTTATTTTCTTTTAACCTATCTTTTAATTCTTCATACTGAACTTTGTTATGAACTGCTACTGCAATTAGTCCTTCAGATTCTTCTTCATATTTAGAGACAAATTGCACTTTAGATAACCAAAGCCCTGTAGCTGATACATCATTTAGTACACTTGATAAGGCATTATTTTCATCCTTAATAATTAGTTTTAAAACTACATCATATAATTCACCTTCAGCTTTTTTCGACCAATGGGCTTCGCTACTTTCAGTAGTTAAATATTTACAATGCTCACGGTGAATCATAAACTTATTTAAACTAAATACACAGGCTTGAATTCGATCTCCAGGAATTGGATTACAACGGCGACAAATCTTAACTTCAAAATCACGTTCATCATCAACAATAACTTCTGGTAAATCATCATTAATGTCTGTTTTTGTTAATATACTTCTAACATCTTTTAACTTGATATCACCACTACCTAATTCATATAAGAAATCTTCAACTTCATATACATCAAAATTTACTGCTAAACTAAGTAAATAATCTTCATTATTCTTCTTAGTTAGTTCTTTAATACCTAATTCATGTCCTAAATCTGTAAGTAATCTTGAACCTTGGAGTTGAATCTCTTGACGTTCTACATCACTAAAGTATTTATTTAATTTATCTTTAGCACGATGAGTAGTAACTTTAGATAAATAACTAACATCAGGTTCTGCTACATCTGATGTTATAATATTTACAATATCTCCCATTTCTAGAGGATAAAATATTGATACTACTTTATCATTTACTATTGCATTTACTGCATGAAGTCCAATATCTGTATGAACATAAAAAGCAAAATCGAGAGCACAACTTTTTTCAGGAAGTTCGATTACATCACCTTTAGGAGTATAAACAATAATTGTTTTAGCAAAGAAGTCATCTTGTAAACCTCGCACAAACTTATCACTTCTTCTTTCTTGTAATGCTTCCACTGCATCTTTAAAGTTACGTAATTGTTGTTCTACTAATTTATCATTTTGCTCTTCATCTCTTTCTTTATATGCCCAATGTGCTGCAACCCCATTTTCAGCTACCTTATCCATGTCTTCAGTTCTTATCTGAAACTCAATTCGTGTTTGTTCTTCACCAACCCCTCTAAGTACAGTTGTATGTATTGATTGATAAAGATTATGCTTAGGTGTTGGAATATAATCCTTAAATGATAACGGAATTGGTTTATAGTAATTATGGATAATCCCTAAAGCACGATAACAATCATTTAAATCATCAACAACAATTCTAAAACCAAATAAGTCATTGATCTCTTCAAACGCTTTATGTTTTTTCTTCATTGTTTGATAGATACTATAAATATGTTTAGTTCGTCCATAAACACGAGCTTTAATCTTATGTTGTTCTAATAACCCCTTAACTTCATCAATTACTTCATCTACAAACTCATCACGGACAGAACGTTTCATACTAATCTTTTTAGCAATATCATCATAAGCATTTTTATTAAGTACTTTAAAAGATAAATCTTCTAATTCCCACTTAATCTTATACATACCTAAACGATGAGCAATTGGTGCATATACTTCTAATGTTTCTTTAGCTATTTTCTTTTGCTTACTTTCATTCATATACTTGATCGTTTGCATATTATGTAAACGATCGGCTAATTTAACAATAATTACTCTAACATCTTTAGCACTAGCAACAATTACTTTGCGTTGATTTTCAGCTGCCATATCTTCTACATCTAAATTAGCCATCTTATCAAGTTTAGTTACACCATCAACAATTGAACAAATCTCTTCACCAAAAAGTTCTTTAATTTCTTCATTATCAATTTCTGTATCTTCTACTACATCATGTAATAAACCTGCGATTATAACTGTTGCAGGCATTTTTTGTTCAGCTAAAATTAAAGCAACGCTTAAAGGGTGAACAATGTATGGTTCACCACTTTTACGTGTTTGCTTTTGGTGGGCATTTTGGGCATATAAATAAGATTTATGAATTGATTCGCAATCATTTGGTGGTAAATATTGACTAATTACTTTATTTAATACTTCGTAATTAATTTGCATATTAATAAGTAACTAACGAATAAATTGGATATTTATCACCAATACGTTTGCGACCTTCTAAATCTAATAATTCGATAATAAAGGCAAGTCCTACTACTTCACCACCACTTTGTTCTACTAAATCAATAGTGGCAGTCATAGTACCTCCTGTTGCAAGTAAATCATCTACGATTAATACTTTAGTTCCTGGTTTAATATCACCTTTATGTACTGTTAGTGTATCAGTACCATATTCTAAATCATAAGTAGCACTAATAACTTCACGAGGTAATTTTTTTGGTTTTCTAACTGGTACAAATCCAATTTCTAGATTTGTAGCTACCGGACAACCAGCAATAAAACCACGTGCTTCTGGTCCAACGATTAATTGTGCTCCCAACTCTTTTGCTATCTTTGTAATTTCATCAACGACATATCGATATGCTTTTCCATCTGCCATTAAAGGTGTAATATCTCTAAATAAAATTCCTTCTTTTGGAAAACCTTCTACATCTGCAATATAATCTTTTAAGTTCATAATATATCCCTTTTTCTAATCTAAATTAAATAATGATTTAACTTCATTATATATTTTATCATTTAAACTTGTAGCTTTCTCTAAACTATCTTGTTTAATTGAAACATAAATTTTTAATTTTGGTTCTGTACCACTAGGACGAAGTACAAACCAACCTTTGTCTTCTAAGTAGAATTTAACTACATCAGCACTAGGAAGACCATTTTGTGGAGTAATAAAGTCAATTTTATTACTAATATCTAATCCACAAACATTAGTAATTTCTTTTTCTCTAGCATTAGCCATTGCTTCTTTAATTACTTTCATCCCTCCTGGTTGGTTGTAAGTTAAAGAATAAGTAACTTCACTAAAGTATCCATATTCATTATATAACTCTTCTTGACGATCAACTAATGTTTTTCCATTATCTTTGTAGTAAGCAACCATTTCAGCAATAAGTAGTGATGCTTGAATAGCATCTTTATCTCTTACTAACGGTTTAATTAAATAACCATAACTTTCTTCATAACCAAACATGAATTTATCTTTATTATCTAATAATTCAATTTGTTCACCAATAAATTTAAATCCAGTAAGTAATTCTTTTACTTCTACTCCTCTAGATTTTGCAATATTAGCTCCCATTTCTCCCGTTACAATTGTTTTATAAATAATTTTATTATCGATATTAGTATGATTAATTAAGTAATCAATCATTAATGTCCCTGTTTGATTCCCACTAAGAGCTACGTATTCTCCATTATGTTTTACCATAATTCCTAATCGATCTGCATCAGGGTCATTTGCAATAATTAAATCTGCATCATTTTTATTAGCATATTCAATGGCTAATAAAAATGCATCTAATTCTTCTGGGTTTGAAGTTTTTGTGTTAGGAAAGTCACCATCAGGTTGCATTTGTTCTTTTACACAAATTACATTATTATATCCATATTGTTTAAAACAACGTGGCATTACTTCATAACTAGTACCATGTTCTGGAGTAAAGACAATTTTAATATCTTTATTAACATCTTTGTTAATCTCAATATCATGAATTTGATCTAAATAATCTTGTTCTACACTATCATCAACATAATTGATTAAATCAAATTTTGATTCATCGTAGCTAAAATCAAAGATATCATCTATATCATTGATTTTAGCAATAACACTATTTGCTTCCTCAATATTTAATTGACTACCAGTGCTATTATAAACTTTATAACCATTGTACTCTTTTGGGTTATGACTTGCTGTAATCATAATTCCAGCTTGACAATTATGATGTCTTACTAAATATGATAATAACGGTGTTGGTTTTACATCATCATATAAATAAGAACTAATTCCAAATGTTGCTAAAGTTTTAGCACAAATTTCACTAAACTCTTTTGAATAATGACGTGAATCATAACAAATAGCAACCCTAATTTCTTCATTTGGATAAATTTCTAATAAATACTTAGCTAATCCTCGTGTTGCTTTATTAATAGTATAGATGTTTAAACGATTAGTACCTACACCTAATAATCCTCGCATCCCTGCTGTACCAAAACTTAAATCTTGAGAAAAAGCATCTTGTATTTGGTCTTCATTTAATCCTAATAATTCTTCTTTTAAAATAGGATCTAAATTTTCATTATTTTTCCATAATTCATAGTTATTCATTATTACTCCTATTTCTTAATTTTTAAAAATCTTCTTCGATCAAATCCTATTTGTGGAGCACTTAACTCTCCTACTTCAATATCTTTAATCGCATTATCGATAATATTTACTTTAGCATCTGTATCATCTAATACATGGAGAATAAATGCTTCTTTAATCATTGGTTCTTTTGGTGAACCAAAATCACAACTACCATGATGTGCTATTAGTAAGTGTTTTAAATATAAAATATCATTATCTTCATTAATACCTAGTGTTGTAGCTACTTTAACTACTTGTTCATATACAATCATAATATGACCAAGTAAGTTTCCTTCAACACTATATGTAATTCCATAATTTTCTAATTCTACCACTTTACCCAAATCATGAAGGATAATACCAGTATATAATAAGTCTCGATTTAAATCATATAACTTAATAAAACTTTCACTAGCTTCTAACATATTAATTGTATGTAGTGCTAGCCCACCAATGAAAGCATGATGAATTGTTTTTGCAGCAGGGTAGTAGAAAAACAATTCATCATCCATTACTAATGATTCGATAATAACTTTATAATTTTCATTAGTAATTTTATCTATATAAATTTTTAGTTTTTCTTTTAACTCACTTGGAGAATATTCACCTTGATAAAAGTAATTTAAAAAGTTATCGGGTTTATTTACTTTATTAATCTCGTAACTTTTACCTACTTTTTCAACATCAACAAACTCACCTAATTCAAATTTTTCTTCAATTGAATTTAGTGACAAACCTTCTAGGTTTTCATCACGTAATTCATAATGATAACCTTTAGGTTGTTTATACATACCTTGGATTAAATATATCATCAAACTCCTATACTAGATATAAAATTATCATAATTACTACTACAGTAATTAGATAATAAATTAAACTAAAATAATAAGATTCAATAATTCGTTTATCACGAATATCAACTAACCCACTTATCATTAATAATGTAATTGGATTAATAATAAGGGCACTACCACCTAATAATACCATTAAATTATAAGCCTCTGGATTAATTCCTAAATTAATCATATTAGTAATTTCACCTAAAGAATTAATAAAAGGTAAACTAGATATTGTTTTAATACTCAAACCTACAATGGATTCACTATTATTTAAGTTATTAACGATTAATTGATAAATATCACTACCAAACACTGAACTATTAAACTTCGATTGAGTAACTAAAATACTAACAATTAGGATAAATAGTATTCCTACAATTAAATTAATATTTTTCTTAATTCCTAAGTAGTTACTTAGATCATAATCTTCTTCATCTATATAGTCAATTCGCATATATCTTGTAGTTATTAAATTAATTAATAATAAAAATAAGATTTGACCAATTAGAATCCATCCATTATTTGCATTTATTTTAAACAATTCTGGAAATAATACCACAAACGTATTAACTAAAAGTAAAAAGAATGAAACTAAATAAGGATACTTATTTAAGTTCTGTTGTGTTTCTTGTTTAATACTAACACTATTTTTTCGACTCATTAGCGATAAAATCAAGTTAGCCCCAATCCCTGCTATAGATACTGATACTTCTAAACTATATACGTTAACTAAACTTAGTAAGACAACAATAAAGGCTAGAATTGTATAAATTATAGTTTTTTTATTTTCATATAAAATATCTTTTAATTCTGTTTGTTCTAGATAATCTGTAGAGATAACAAACAGAATTAAACCAATAGCTAAAACAATTAAAATAATTACTAAGATAATACTATTATATATATTAAAATCTAATAAATATAAATTACTAATTATACTTTTATTAATTAATCCTAAAAAGATAACCAGTAATGAAAAGAAATTAGAAATGTGTAAATATCTAGATATTATATATAACATTAAAACATTAATTAGTAAGTTATTAGAAATTGGTAATAAACAAATAAAGAATAAACATATAAATCTTAATTCTTTTACTGGAAATAACATTCTAACTATATTTCTAACATTATAACCAACCTCGGTTTTTTCTAAATCATTAAAATTATGAAATACTAAATTTAACATTCCTATTAATAATGGTATATATAAGACATTACTTAGATTATATTGAGTTAACACATTAGGTAAAACTCGGTAATCAATTAATAAATATACCATTATTATGGTAGCAAATAAGCTACTTGCAATAATAATTTTCTTCTTCTTAAATAATGTAAATAAGAAGATCAATATTGCTATAAACGTAATATAAAACATACGTCTCCTATCTATTTTATTATAACATTTTAGATAACTATATTGCTATATTAGTATCTGGGTAATGCACTCGTTTTTTATTATTATTGTGATTTAAGAAGAATATAATATTTAATATTCCAATACGTCCAATAATCATAAGCAGTGCAATAATTGCCTGTGAAGCTTCATCAATTTGATTCAGAACTCCAACACTAAAACCTGAAGTAGTAAATCCAGAAACTACTTCATACCAAATACTTAAAATATCAATACTCGGATTTAAAAATGATATAACTATCGTTGCCATTAGCGAGATCCCTAAAAACATCAAAATTAACACTAGTGATAATTTTATTGTTCTTGATGCAATCTTACGATTGTTAATAATTACTTCATCTTCACCTTTAAATAAGTTTTTAACATAGGCAAAGAATAAATATATAGCATTAGTTTTGATCCCCCCACCACAAGATGATGGTGCCGCACCTACTAACATAAAGAATGTTTGGATAAATAATGTTAGTGGTAACATTAATGCCATAGATGGGAATAATGTTAATCCGACACTCTTAGTAGAAAACGACATAAAAAATGCTGCATTAAACTTATCAATTGGGCTATAACCCGCCATAGTATTATTACCTTCAAGTAGTAAGAAAGCTATAACAAATAATAAAACTGTAATAATATTTACACATAAAGAAATACGACAAAACGTTGAAAAACGATATCTTTTACCTTCTTTTTTAGCATGTAAGTAATTTCTAAGTTCTAACACTACTGGATGACCAATAAAACTATATACCATTAATACATTACAAATCCAAATTGCTATCGCATCCCCACTTATTATTGTAGCATCATAAAATCCACTCGCACCAATACAACTACTAGCTAGTAGTAATGCGTTCATAAAACGATCTACTGGATCAATAAATATATCACCCATTCTAAGGAATAATAATATTGTTCCTACTAATTCAATAATTAAAAAGTATTTAACTACATTAATAATAATTTCTTTTACATTAAGTACACCTTGTTGATTAAAATCTAATTGAATCTGATTTAATCTTCTAATATTTAATTTAGTACCAATTAGTAATAAGATTGCAGTATTAAATACAATAATACCAACACTTCCAATGTTTACAAAGACAATCATAATTATCCAACCTAGATAATTATAACCATTAATGTAATCAAAGGTAGCTAAACCAGTACCTGATAGGCTTGATGCTGCCATAAAAAAAGCATCAAGCCAGGTTTCTTCATATCCTTCATTAAATACTATTGGTAATTTTAATAAAACTGTCCCTAGTGCAAATACAAATATATACGCTATTACTAAACGAAATACATTATGGTGACGAATAAATTTATTAATATTAGAATTTTTTAACATAATTCTTCTAATCGTTTAGTAATAATTTCATTAGCAAGTTTTGGACTAACTTGCCCTTGAGATTTCTTCATTACTTCTCCAACAAAGAAACCAAATGCTGATTTTTTACCTTCTTTATATAATTCTAATGTTTCTGGATTTTCATCAATTACTTCATTAACCCAATTAGTAATAGTATCAATATCTGTAATTTGTTCTAACTTGTTATCTTTAATAATAGTTTCTACACTATCCGTTGAATCTAACATCTTAGGAATAATTTCTTTTACATGTTTAGAAGAGATTCTATCTGCTTTTAAATACTCATTAATAGTTTTAAATTGTTCTACATTAATATTAATATCAACAAATTCTTTTTTCTCTTTATTTAAGTATTCATTGATATTAACTGTTAAATAATTATACATTTGTTTAGCATCTAAACCGGATTCAATTGCTTCAAAGAAAAACTTAGTCATTAAACGATCTTGCATTAATACTTGAATTTGTTTTTGATCAAAACTTAATTCTTGTAATTCTTTTTTAATTTGTTCAGGAAGTTTTGGCATATCTTTAATTACTTCATTTATATCTTCATCAGTTAAATGAATCCAAGGTAAATCTGGTTCTGGAAAATAACGATAATCCGCACTAGATTCCTTAACACGCATAATTACAACATCTTTAGTTGCTTCATCAAAACGTTTAGTTGCTTGTAATACTTTTTGACCAGTATTATATGCTTTAATTTGATGTTTAATTTCTTTATCAATTGCTATCTCAACATTTTTAAATGAGTTTAAGTTTTTAATCTCCACTTTCGGATTATAGTAATCAACTCCATAAGGTCTTACACTAACATTAACATCTACACGTAAACTACCTTCTTCCATCTTACAATCACTTGCATCTAGATATAACAGGATTTGACGTAGTTTAGTTAAGTATTCGTGTGCTTCACTAGCACTACGAATAACAGGAGCAGATACAATCTCAACTAAAGGAACACCACAACGGTTAAAGTCTAATTTAGTGTTATTTCCTTCATGAAATGACTTAGCAGTATCTTCTTCCATATGCATAAAGTCAATAGTAATTTCTTTACCGTTATCTAAAACAATTTTACCATGTCTACCAATTGGTGTTTCTTGTTGAGTTATTTGATAACCTTTTGGATTATCAAAATAAAAGTAGTTTTTTCTATCCCAATGCATATCTTTTGTTATTTCCATCCCAAAAGCATTTGCAATTAAAATAGCTTTTTCTAATACTTCATGATTAAATCTAGGTAATGTTCCTGGGATCCCTAAATCAATTGGATGAATGTTAGTATTAGGTGTAGCATTAATATCATTTAAGCTAGGTGAAAATATTTTATGTTTTGTATTAAGTTCAGCATGAACTTCAATACCAATAATAACCTCATAATTAAACATGACTAGCTCCTTTTAAATTGTTAGCAACTTGATAAATGATATGTTCATTGTATTTATCTGCCATAATTTGCATCCCAATAAATCTACCATCATTACTTGTTCCAATCGGAACATTTAATGATGGAAAACCAACAAGGTTTGCAGGGATTGTAAATTGGTCTGATAAATAACTATCTAATTGTTCCATTCCTTCTTGTGATTTAAATGCAAGTGTTGGAGTTGTTGGTGCAATAACAACATCTACTTTGTCATAAATGTTATCAAATTCATCACTCATTTTTTTACGTAACTCTTGACCTTTATAGAAGTATTGTTTACTATGTTCACTACTTAACATGTATGTTCCAATAATTAAACGTTTTTTGACCTCTGTTCCGAAGTTATCCCTAACTTTTTTATAAGAGTTATTAGTATCATCAAATGCCAATCCATATCTAATACCATCATAACGGTTTAAATTACTACTTGCTTCAGCATAGGCTAATATCATATATAAACTAAAACTATATTTAGTCATTGGACTATCCACTTCAACTATTTCTGCACCAAGAGATTTTAAGATTTCAATTTGATTTAAAATAGCTTCCTTAATTTCTTCATCTCTTACACTATCTAACCAACGATTCATTACTCCAACTTTCATTCCTTTAATATCCTGATTAAAAGTTTTTAGAGCATCGAAATCATCTGGCATAAAGTTAGTTTGATCATATTCATCATTTGATGCTAAATCATTAATTAACTTCGCATTGTCTTCTAAATCTTTAGTCATCGGACCAATAGTATCAAAACTACTAGCAAAAGATAACGTACCATATCTAGATACTAAACCATATGTTGGTTTAAGTCCATAGATACCGTTAAAAGCAGCAGGCTGACGAATACTTCCTCCAGTATCTGTCCCTGTTGCCAAAGGAACAATTCCTTTTGCAACAATATAAGCACTTCCCCCACTACTTCCTCCTGGAGTTAGTGAAGCATCCATCACATTTTCTACTGGACCAAAGATACTGGTTTTAGTCGTCGACCCCATCGCAAATTCATCAAGGTTAGCACTACCAACAATACTATAACCTTTATTAATTAAGTTCTGGATACTTGTAGCGTTAAATGAAGCCTGGAAGTTTTTTAACATGTTACTTGCCATAGTAGTTGGCATCATTACATTATTATGAATATCTTTAATAACAATGTATTTACCATCACTATTATTAGTAGCTTGATGATTAATACTAGTAATACTATTACCAGGATTAGCTTCTAATTCACTAATAATATCTTTAACTTCTACATTACTAAATTCTTTACTACTCATCTGACTCCTCTACTTTATTAACAATAATATAACCATCTTCATAATTATTTAAAGTATTTACTAAATCTTCTACACTACCTTCTTTTTGATTACTAGAATAGACATTACTAATTTCTTCATTTCCTATAATCTTACGATTACCATCAGTTTGTATATCTAACATATCATCTAATGTTTTTGTAATCTCTTCAATTGATGTTGATATTTCATTAACCTCATCATCTGTTAATGGAATATTAATATTGTCAGCTAACTTTTTAATTTCTTCTTTACTTATTTTCATACTACTCCTTATAAACTACTTTATTAACACTACCACCGTTTTTCATTATACAAGCAATAGGGCTTCCTGTAGGTGATACTACGCTAATTAAATAATCATGATCAATGTTAAGGCGTGAATTAACTTCATTGTCAATGAAGTTAATCATCGCATTACCCTCAACATTAGAACTAGAATCATATACTATTTCTATATCGATATTTTTTAATTTATTATTTTGATAAAAACCTAAACAATTAACACTAACATTATCACCAAAATAACTATTTAGATCATTTTTAAGTGTTTGAATTTTATTATTTAAATCTAAATCTTTTTGACTACCACTTTCATTTAAGAATAATACATACTCTTGATTAACACTATCTAAACTTTGTATATTTTCATCATCACTCTTAATTTCACCTTTAGCAATATATACACCAGGTACTACTGAGTTACTACTTTGATTATAAAAACCAAAACATATTGGAATCGTTTCATAACCTGCTTTTGCTCTAATAACTTGTGCTATTTGGTTTGCTATAATCTTTCCATCATGATTTAATAATCGTTCCATATCAATATTACCATCTGCATCTTTACTATACTTAGTAGTATCTAAACCAACTCCAATTGATATAGCTTTAATTTCCTTTTTATCACCTTTACCTTCATAAAAGTCATGTTCAATTAAAGTTGTTACTAAATTATAATCAGGCGAATTAAGTCCAATGTTTTGAGCATCAGGATCACTTTGTACTAACTGAGCAAACTCCTCATCACTTAACTTAGTATTAAGCAAATTAGAAGCATCATCTCCTGTAAGTACATTACCTTGTGAGAAATATAAATCATTACTAATATAATCAGCACTAATATCAAGTAATAAATCTTCCATATTGTTTAGTGAAAAATATGTATCACTTTTAACAGTTATTCCTCTAATTGGAGATGTAGTTGCTGGAAGTAACATCTTAAATGGTGAGTTAGCTCCAACTACTACTTCTTCTACATTTTGATTTTGGGAATCAATTGTTGGTGGTTTTTGATTACAACCACTAACAATTAATAATATCATGATAATTGTTAATATTTTTTTCATAATCTTCCTAATTTAAATGTTTATCTAATTCTTCTTCATTTATTATTTCTATACCTAACTCTTTTGCTTTATCTAACTTAGAACCAGGAGCTTCACCACAAACTAAAATATCTGTTTTAGCACTAACACTACCTGTTACTTTTGCTCCTTTTGTTTCTAAGATGTTTTTTAACTCGCTACGTTTATATTTATTTAATGTACCGGTAATTACTACTGTTTTATCATTAAAATAATTATTAGTATCTACTTTAACATCTTTGATTGATTGATTTAAACCAAACTCATCAATCATCAAGTTATAATCATCAACATGTTCTTGATTATCAAAATACTCAATAATACTTTTAGTGATTACTTCACCTACTGAAGGAATAGCGATTAAATTATCATAATTATAAGTTAATAAATTTTTTAAACTCTTAGCATCTTTTAAAATAGCCTTAGCTGTTTCTAAACCAACGTGTTTAATTCCGATTGCAAATAAGAAATTATATGGTTCTTGATTTAATGAATTACTTATACTAGTTAATGCATTATTAACTGATTTAGTTTGAAAACCTTCTAATTCATATAAATCCTTTTTTGTCAGTTTATAAATATCAATATATTTTTTAACTTTACCCATCTCAATCAATTTAATAATTGTTTTTTCTCCAAGTCCATCTATATTCATAGCATCTCTTGAAATAAAATGGATTAATCCTTCTTCATGTCTTGCTGGACATTCTTTGTTAGGACAATAATGGTCAGCATCTACTTTAATTAATTTAGTATGACACACAGGACATTCATCACTAATAATGTAAGGTTGTTGATTATCTCTAAACTTAGTATCTACTTTTTCAACCCGAGGAATAACATCTCCAGCTTTAATTATTTCTACCATATCCCCCACACGAATATCTTTTTCAATAATATAATTCATATTATGTAGTGTTGCTTTAGATATCACACTTCCCATTAAATATACTGGTTCTAATATTGCATTAGGAGTAATCTTACCACTTCTTCCAACAGTTAGTAAAATATCAGTTAACTTAGTTGTTGCTGCTGAAGATTTAAACTTATATGCTGTTGCCCATCTTGGATACTTAGCAGTATTACCTAACTCATCTTGTAAATCAAGTTCATTTACTTTGATTACAATTCCATCGATTTCATAATCTAAACTTTCACGTTTTTTAGTAATACGATTGATGTAGTCAATAACTTCATCAATTGTATTACATACCTCTAATTCTTCATTTACTCTAAAACCTAAACTCTTAAGATACATCATTGCATCATAGTAAGTATCAAACCCATGATCTTTAGCATCAACCAAACCATAACAAAACACATCAAGTCCACGACTTTTAGCCACACTACCATCTAACTGTCTTATTGTTCCACTTGCTAAATTACGGGGATTCTTATATTGTTTATCACTAGATCGATTAACTTTTAAGAAGTTTTCTTTAGAAATATAAACTTCTCCTCTTACAGTTAACTTTTCATTAATGTTTTTAGGTAAATCATTAATGGTTAAAATGTTATGAGTAACATTTTCACCAACTAAACCATCACCTCGTGTTAATGCTCTAGTTATATGATTATCATAGTCAATACTAATAGCTAAACCATCTATCTTTAACTCACATACATAACTATATTTACCATCTACATTATCTTTAATTCTTTGATCAAATTCTCTTAACTCTTCTTCATTAAAAACATTATCTAAACTAATCATAGGAGGATTAATATTTTCTTTTTTAAATCTATTATCAACAAATCCACCAACTGTATTAGTTGGTGAATTCTCACGCTTATATTCAGGATATTTTTCTTCAAGGTCTTTTAGTTCTCTAAGTAGTTGGTCAAATTCATAATCAGAGATACTGGACTGATTTTCCTGATAATATTCATAATTATAACGATTTATAAGTTCGTATAGCTCTTCCATTCTCTTATTCATAATAGTTTCTCCATACCTTGATTATCTACATAATATTATACCAAAATTAGTATCTAAATTTATTGTTTAATCATTCTTATTCCATCATCATTTTTATAGTAATTAGGTAAATCTACTACTTTTTTAAACCCTAATTTGTAATATAAATTAACCGCTTTAGTATTATTTGCATTAACTTCTAATACTATTGGTTTATCATTAATTTTATCCATCAATTTGGTAGCTATTCCCTGTCTTTGATAATTAGGATCTACTCCTATTTGAATAATATCATATCCTTCTTTATTATCTTTATATGTTAAATAACCAACCACTTGGTTATCTAACATAGCTATTTGATAATAAATCTCACTATCAATCCGATATATTTGTTTAAATGAAGAATCAAATAATAAACTTTCTAGGTTTATTATTTGTTGGATATACTTATTATCTTTATAACCCTTAAGTGATAGGATTTTTAACATAAATTGCTCCTATATCTAAATAATTAACCGGATTAATTGTCTCTAAATATCGATTATTAATTAATAAATCTAAATTTATTTCTGGATCAATTAAGTAACTATCTGTAATTTCTTTACTGATAGTTACTTCATTATCTTTTAGAAGATAATAATTACCACCTCTTGCATCAATTGCTACAGGTTGGTTATACATTGATTCTAGTAAATTAATTAAATTTACTGGATATAATTTAATATCATTTTTTTGAGTAAGTAATTTAGTAAATACTAAACCTAATCTAATACCTGTAAAACTACCAGGTCCATTAACGACATATATTTTATTAATACTATCAAAATCTATATCCATTGACTCTAATAATGGATATAGATTTTGAGTATGGTCATTATTTCCTTGATGGATTACTTGTTTAACAATAGTATCATCATTAAAAAAAGCAATATATATTTTGTCCGTTGCTGTAGATAAAAATAAGTTATTCATATTATTCCTTTATCTATACTTATTATAACATATTAGTAATTATGATTATAAGTTGTTATATATTAGGGTATAAAAAAATCTGACTTAGCACTGAGTGAAAATTTGTC
>DEQD01000013.1 GCA_002359095.1 Caryophanales bacterium UBA3375 | reverse complement strand
TATTATACAAGAGTTCCTTTTTTAAATGTAATTTTTTTTTAAAGGGACTTTACACAAAAAAGTTTATATCACCCATTAACGTCCTAATATATATAATTATATTTATAAAACACAATAAATATATAAATATTAGTAGACATAACTCAATTCTAATTGATGGATCATGTAATTTTCCAGCTAGTATTTCAAAAAAATTATAATTATTGACTTTGTTCTAAAAAAAACGGATTATTATTCATTTTTATTAATTTCAATAACTTCCTTTTATCTTGTCAAAAAATTTAGTTTTTAATATTTCTGGTTCTACTAAACTATATTCATCACATTATTAATAGACTAATTTTGTTTGTTATTTTCCATATTTTTATTAAATATTGAAAATATATTAATTCCATTAAAATTAAACTTAATAACTTCATTTCGTATCTTTTTTACTTTCACTCCATTGTTCTTACGGTCATATTTATTATATTATATCCTCTTTTAAAATTAATTATCCTTACTAGCTTTATTATTCATCATCTTAATTTGCTTCTTACTATCTTTTATTATATTAGTGTATTCTTTATAATAAAAATATACATTACCACCTTGAAAATCAGGATGTCTTCTACTTCTTCCAGCAATTTGTACTAAACTAGCTTCATTATATAATTCATTATCACTATCAAGTACAATTACATCTACATCTTTAAAAGTAACCCCTCTTTCTAAGATTGGTGTAGTGATAAGTACATCAATCTTATCGTGGGAAAACTCTTTAATTATCTCAAATCTATTTTCTGATTGGGAGTGTACACACTCAATCCTTTTATTTTTAAAGATTGGTGTTAACTTGGTCTTAGCAAGTTCACAATAATCTTTATTACAAATAAAGATTAGTATCGGTCGTTGTTGAGTATATAAATGAAAACTCAAGATTAATCGATAATATAAATCACTATTAAATATTATCGGTATTAAATTGGGTACTGGTAATGGATAATTATGCCATCTTTTATAAATAATAAACGTTTCTAAATTAAGATTTTTAATCTCTTGTGATGGAGTTGAAGTTAGACAACAAAAAACTCCATCACAAGTTAATGAATCATAAACCGCGGTTAAAAATTTAGGATGATGAGAAAAAGGAAAGGCATCTACTTCATCCACAATCACAAAATCAAATACTCCTTTACATCTAAGTAATTGATTAGTTGTCATTACAAATATTTGGGTATTTTCTTTTTGTTTTTCTTTACCACTAATTACACTAATAGTAGTATTAGGAAAATATAATTCTAAACGTGATTTAATTTCATTTAATATATCTATTCTAGGTATACAAAAACAAACTGATTTATTATTTTTTAAACAATACTCGATTGCTTCAAAGGTAATTTCAGTTTTTCCAGCCCCGCAAACTGCCCAGATCAAACTATTCTTTTTATTTTTAATATTATTAATGATAAAATCACTAGCATCACGTTGTAAATCAGTAAGTTTTAATTCTTTTAACTTATCTTTATAAGGAATAATAGGTTTATTGTCAACTAACCGATATAATTTATCACCATTATATAATCTACCTAATTCTTCACACTCACTACAATAATCATTTACTACTTCTGATTTACAACGTTGACAAACATTATCAATAATTGCATCAAATTCATGATAATCGTTAACAAATTTTCTATTTCTTTGGTCTTTATTTACTAAAAAATAAAAATCATATATTTTTTTCTCCATTTTTACTCTCCTTTATGATATAAAAAAAGTGAAGATAAAAATTGCATGGGAGGAATATGCTAAATAAGTTCTTCAAACTTCATGAAAACCACACTAATATCAAGACAGAGATATTAGCAGGTTTAACTACTTTTCTGTCAATGTTTTATATAATATTTGTAAATCCACAAATATTACAAGAAACGGGAATTCCGTTTGAGGCTGCTTTTGGAGCCACAGTAATAGCTAGTGCCATCGCAACACTTTTAGTCGGTCTACTAGCCAACACTCCGTTTGCTTTAGCACCTGGGATGGGAATAAATGCGACGTTTACATACACTGCTTGTCTAGGTATGGGATTTACTTGGCAAGAAGCATTATTTTCTGTGTTTGTATCTGGAACAATATTTTTTATCTTAAGTATTAGTTCAATTCGTCAAATGATTATTCGTTCAATACCAGATGTATTAAAAAACGCTGTTGGTGTAGGGATCGGCTTTTTTATTGCTTTCATTGGATTAAAAAACTCGGGAATCATTATCGGCAATGAATCAACACTTGTTGGTCTTGGTGATTTTAGACAACCAATCGTTATTATTACAGTTATTTCAATTTTTATGGCAATTATCTTCGTTTTAAAAAATAATAATATTGGTTTATTCTTTACTATGATCTTTACTGTTGTTGCTTGTTTAATCGGACAATATGTATTTAAAATCGACTTAGGTTTTGTACCAATGAATGGTTTTGATCCAAATATGCTTCAAAAAACCACAAGTGCATTTATGCAAGCATTTAATGTTGATATCTTTGGTTTAATAACCAATGCAAACTTCTGGATTATTGTATTTTCATTCTTATTTGTTGATTTCTTTGACACAACAGGATTATTAGTAACATTAGGGAAAAAAGCTAATATTATTCAAAAAGACGGAAGTATTAAAAACGAAAGTAAAATTATGATATCTGATTCATTAGCTACAATTATCGGTTCTTTATTAGGTACATCAAGTGTTACTACATTTATGGAAAGTTTATCAGGAATAGCTATTGGAGGTAAAACAGGTTTAACTTCTGTTATAACTGCTATATGTTTTATTTTATGTTTATTCCTATATCCAATATTTGAATTCTTAACTCCGGTTATGAATGCAATTGCTACCCCATCATTAGTTATAGTAGGTATTATGATGATTGGTCATATTGCTGATATCAACTTTACCAAATTCAAAAATAGTGCTTCAGTATTTATGACAATATTCTTTACAATTGGAGCTTATTCAATCTCTGAAGGGATATCTGCAGGTATCATTACTTATGTTGTATGTTCATTATTTGATAATGAGTATAAAAAAGTTTCACCTATTATGTATGTGCTAGCGATATTCTTTATCCTACACTACATATTATTGTAAGCAATATTATTATAACCTATTTTAATTTAAAAAGGATAAGATTAACTAAGATCTTATCCTTTTTTACTATAGTTTATTTTAAATAATCAAACTCCAACTCTTTTTAATTAAAAATTATTATAATTTATATTTTATCTCCATTAAATATTGAATTTTTTACAACAACATAATCAACTTTTCTAATTGCTTCTAAATCCCTTCCTCCAGCATAAGAAATAGAAGATTGTAAATCTTGTTGCATTTCATATAAAGTATCAAAAATGCTTCCTTTATCTTCTAATAATATTTTCTTACCTTCAATATTTTCCTTACTACCCTTTTGGTATTCACTTGCAGATCCATAATATTCTTTATATAACTTCCCATCCTTAGTAATTGATTTTCCTGGTGATTCATGATGAGCAGCAAACAATGAACCAATCATTACCATGGTTGCACCAAAACGAATGGATTTTGCAATATCTCCATTAGTTCTAATTCCACCATCAGCAATAATTGGTTTTCTTGCAGCTTGAGCACACCAACGAAGTGCTGAGAGTTGCCACCCCCCTGTTCCAAATCCTGTTTTAAGTTTAGTTATACACACCTTACCTGGTCCTATTCCTAATTTGGTAGCATCAGCACCAGCGTTTTCTAAATCACGAATTGCCTGCGGAGTTCCAACATTTCCTGCTATAACAAAAGTTTCAGGCATTAAGTTTTTAATAAATCCGATCATATTAATAACACTATCACTATGTCCATGTGCTATATCAATAGTAATATAATCTGGAATTAAATCTTTGGATTTTAATTCGGATAAAAACTGATATTCATTTTCCTTAACACCGATGCTAATTGAACTAATTAAGTCTAAATCTTTCATTGTTTTGATAAAGTTAGCTCGACTATCTTCTTCAAAACGATGCATAATATAAAAATAACCATTTTTTGCTAACTTAATTGCTAACTCCTCATCAATAATAGTTTGCATATTAGCAGGAACTACTGGTAAATTAAAAGTATGCTTACCTAATACTACAGTAGTATCACACTCCTTTCGACTTTTTACGATACATTTATTTGGGATAAGTTGAATATCCTCATAATCAAAAATTTTCATCATGTTCCTTTCATAAAAAAAGTAGGTATTAAACCTACTTAAAAAATGTTATTTTTTTAAATTGTAGAAAGTATTAATACCTTTATAGATTGCACTACTTCCTAATTCATCTTCAATACGCATTAATTGGTTATATTTAGCAATACGATCTGTTCTTGATAAAGAACCTGTTTTAATTTGACCAGCATTAGTTGCCACAGCAATATCTGCAATTGTAGTATCTTCACTTTCTCCAGAACGGTGAGATACGATTGCAGTATATCCTGCTTCTTTAGCCATTTCAATAGCATTGAAAGTTTCAGTTAAAGTACCAATTTGATTTACTTTAATTAAAATAGCATTTGCTACACCTTTTTTAATTCCTGTAGCTAGACGTTCTGTATTTGTAACAAATAAGTCATCACCTACTAATTGAACTTTATCTCCTAAACGATCAGTAAGTAATTTATTTCCTTCCCAATCATTTTCATCTAAACCATCTTCAATACTGATGATTGGGTATTTTTTAACCCAACTTTCATAAAGGTCAACAAGTTGTTTAGCAGATAATTTTTTACCTTCACCTTTAAGTTCATATTTTTTAGTTTTTTTGTTGTAGAATTCACTACTAGCAGCATCCATAGCGATCATTACATCTTTACCTGGTTTATATCCAGCAGCTTTAATAGCTTTCATGATTACTTTGATTGCTTCTTCGTTACTTTCTAAGTTTGGTGCAAATCCACCTTCATCCCCAACAGCTGTAACTTGTTTTTGTTTTTTAAGTACATCTTTTAATGCGTGGAATACTTCAGATCCCATTTGTACAGCTTGTGCAATACTTTTAGCACTTACAGGTACAATCATGAACTCTTGAATATCAACACTGTTATCAGCATGAGATCCACCGTTTAAGATGTTCATCATAGGAACTGGTAATTCTTTAGCGTTAAATCCACCTAAGTATTTGTATAATGGTAAATCTAACTCATCAGCAGCAGCTACTGCTACAGCTAAAGATACACCTAAGATAGCATTAGCTCCTAATTTCTTTTTATTTTTAGTACCATCTAATTTAATCATTGCTTCATCGATTAAAACTTGATCAGTAACTTCGTAACCAATGATTTTTGGTGCAATTTTTTTGTTAACATTGTCAACTGCTTTTAAAACACCTTTCCCATTGTAACGTTTTTTGTCACCATCTCTAAGTTCTACTGCTTCGTGTTCACCAGTAGATGCACCTGATGGAACGATAGCACGACCAAATCCACCAGCTTCAGTATAAACTTCAACTTCTACTGTTGGATTACCACGAGAATCAATTACTTCTCTTGCATATACATCTAAAATTATTGACATAATTTCCTCCAAAAGTTTTTTACACATTTATTATAACATAATAAAGTTTTAAAAAGCTAATAAATAGCTTATAATAATTAAAAAAATGAACCATTTCTGGTTCATTTTTATTATTCTACTGTTACACTTTTAGCTAAATTTTTAGGTTGATCAATTTCACGACCTAACTGATTAGCAACTTTATAACTTAAAACTTGAAAGTTAACAATTGCTAGAATTGTTGAAACAAATAAATTTGTATCATCAATTCTTATGACATGACTAAACATATCTTCATTAATATTAAAACTATTATCTGCAAACAATGTTACTTTAGCACCACGTGCTATTACTTCTTCTAAATTAGATATAGTTTTTTCATATAAATCTTTTTGTGTTGCTAAACCAATTACTTTAGTATCCTTATCAATTAAAGCAATTGAACCATGTTTTAATTCTCCTGCAGCAAAACATTCAGAATGAATATAAGTAATCTCTTTTAATTTCAAACTACCTTCATTACAAATCTTTTGATCAATTCCTCTTCCTAAAAAGAATAAATCTCGTTCATTTTTAATACTACTTGCTACTTCCTCTAATTTAGTATCATTAATAATATTATTAATTTGTCCATCTAAATTAGTAATACTGTTTAACATAGATTTAATTTCATCATTAGTTTTAATATTTAATTTAATTGCCATATCAGCATAGATTAAACAAAATACTGCTAATTGAGAAATAAATGCTTTAGTACTTGCTACTGCTATCTCACTACCTGCTTTAGTAATAATTGAGTATTTACTTACTCGATCAATACTACTTCCTTCTACATTAACTATTGCTAATGTATCTACACCTTTTTGGTTAGCAAGTTCTAAAGCAGCAAGTGTATCAGCTGTTTCTCCTGATTGTGATACAACTACTACTAAATCATTACTATTAATAATTGGATTTTTATATCTAAACTCACTAGCACACTCTACTCTTACTTTTTTACCTAAGTCTTTTTGAATCATTGCTTGAGCAATATCAGATACATACATTGCTGAACCACAACCAACAATAATAATTTCATCATAACTTAAAAAGTCTAGTGGTAAATTAATTTTATCATCTTGATAATAACTACTAATTGTTTTAGCTAATACACTTCCTTGTTCACTAATTTCTTTTAACATATAGTGATCAAATCCATTTTTATCTAATACTTCATTTTCCTTATCCGAAATATGTTCTTCATAACTTACTTCATTTTTATTTTCATCATAAATAGTAATATTATCAGTACTAATTTTAGCAACATAGTTATTATTAAGAAGTGTATACTTATTAGTATATTTAATAATAGCAATAATATCACTAGCAATAAAGTTTTCATTATCCCCTATACCAATAATAAGTGGGGCATTTCTTCTAATTGCATATAGGTGATCATAATCTTGATTAAAGATTACACCAATGGCATAATTACCTAAAAAATCCTTATTAGCTTTAGTTAAAGATTCAATGATATCATGGTTGTTACTTTGATATAGATAATCAATATAAGCACAAGCTACTTCAGTATCAGTTTGTGATTTAAACTCATAACCTTTAGTTTCTAGTAAAGTTCTTAACTCTTGATAGTTCTCAATGATTCCATTGTGAACGATTGTTACATCACCAACTTGGTGCGGGTGAGCATTAGTACTCGTTGGCTCTCCATGAGTAGCCCAACGTGTATGACCAATGCTAAGAGAAGTTGGTGTTGTAGTTAATTTTTCCACTAAATTATTTACTTTACCTTGAGTTTTTACCACATTTATACTATCATTATCTAAATAAGCAATACCTGCTGAATCATAACCACGGTATTCTAATTTAGATAATCCTTCAATGATTACTTCTTGTCCTTTGTCTTTTCCGATATATCCAACAATTCCACACATAAATAATTCCCCTTTTTATCTATCTACATACTAATATTATACCAAAATTAAACGTTCTCCACTACTATAAAAAATAAAACCACCCGTTAGGGTGGTTAGTTGTGTATTACATTATAATATATTATAATTTTATATTAATAACCAATTGAGTTGATTACTTCTTTTAATTGTGCACAAGACTGATCAAATTTAGCTTGTTCTGCATCAGTAATAGCTAATTGTTGAATTTGTCTTACACCATTACCATCAATCCAACATGGTATTGCTGTATATAATCCACTTTGGTTGTATTCACCATCTAAGTATGCTGAACATGGTAAAATTTTGTTTTCGTTACGTAAAATTGCTTTTGTAATACGAGCTAAACATAAACCAATTCCGTAGTAAGTAGCTCCTTTACCTTCAATAATACGGTATGCTGCATCACGAGCAGATACGAAACATTCATCTAAACCTTCTTGGTTAAAGT
Source organism: Caryophanales bacterium UBA3375 (assembly GCA_002359095.1). GTDB lineage: Bacteria > Bacillota_I > Bacilli_A > UBA3375 > UBA3375 > UBA3375. Next base: position 5,461 of record DEQD01000013.1, on the reverse strand, counting down.
CATTGTTAGAATCATTAATAATATCTAAGATTGGTTGTTGACCAACTGTACAAGTTGACCATAATGGTACTGAACTATCTCCGTGTTCACCAATAATGTATCCATGTACATCAACAGGGTTAACACCTAAGTATTCAGCTGTAAAGTGACGTAAACGTCCAGAATCTAGAGTAGTTCCTGAACCAAATACTCTGTTTTTTGGTAATCCTGAGCGTTTTTGTGCAACTAATGTCATAACGTCTACTGGGTTTGCAGCAATTAATAAAATTCCATCAAATCCAGTTTCCATAATTTGATCAATTACACCTTCCATAATTTTAGCATTTACTTCTACTAACTCTAAACGAGTTTGACCTGGTTTTTGGTTAGCACCAGCAGTAATACAAATTACATCAGCATCAGCTAAATCTTGGTAATCACCACTAATTACATTTGGTTGACAAGATAAATAGTTAACACATTGAATCATGTCATCACGGTTAGCTACAGTGTTATCTTTATTTAAATCTACTAATACTAATTCATCAACTAAGTTTTGATTAATTAATGAATATCCATAACTAGCTCCTACAAAACCAGTTCCTACAATTCCTACTTTATTTTTCATTTTTTACTCCTATTAATTTAATTGATCTAAGCGATATAACGCCAAAGAATATATTTCTAATGCTGGGGCAATGAATTTTATTTCAAAACATTCGTTTGGTTGGTGCATTCTTTCAATCATGTTTTGTTCTCTAAATACACAACCAAAAGCAACACAGTTATCCCAAGCACGAGAATAAGTAGCACCACCACTAGATAGTGGTTTTGCTTTAGTATCACCTGTTACTTCTTTATAAATATCAAGTAACGTTGATACTAACGGACTATCAGCAGGTACATATAATTTATCCATATTATCTACTTGGATAAATTCCATACCACTATTTTCTACACTTGCTTTATATTTATTTTTAATTTCTTGGTCGTCTAATAATACTGGAATACGTGAATCAAAACCAATACTTTCTTCACCATCCTTAATCATTAAACGTCCGACGTTTAATGTAAGTACTCCACTTACATCTTCTTCTAATTTTTCACCCATGATGTTTGTTGCAAAACAATCATCTTTAATTACTGTAGCTAAGTAATCAATTGCATGTGAGTGAATACCTGATTCATATAATGCCATACATAAACCAAGGATAGCATTTTTTCCTTCAAAACAGTCTTTTGAATGTGCTGATTGACCAGAAACAATAATACTATCATTTGTTTTTTCGTAGCTATAACCTAGTTTATCTAAGTTAGCAGCAATTTCTTCTATTTTATTTCCTGTATATGTTGCTTTATCACATACAGCATTATAAGCACCTGGTGCTTCTACACTAAAGTCATAACTTCCCTTAGCTTTAGCATCAAATTGGTATAATGTTTTTTCCGCATTAATTAATGGAAACTGTGAATCAGGTGAGAATGAAATAACTGGAATTTCTTGTTCTGCTTTATATTTATCAATACATTCCCAAGTTGTTTCTTCAGCACCACCAACAATTACACGGATTCTTGATTTAAATTCATAACCTAAATCAAGTAAGTTTTTAATTGCCATCATATTAATAACAACTGGACCTTTATCATCTAAACTACCACGTCCATAAAGAATGTTGTCTTTAACATCACCACTAAATGGTTTTGCTTCAGTCCACATAGATTCATCCCCTACTGGTACTACATCTAAGTGTCCTAAAATACCTATTAACTTACCATCTTCTGGTCCTAATTCAGCGTAAGCATATTTTCCATCTGTATCTTTAAACGTACGCATCCCTAACTCTTGACTCATCGCTAAAAACTCATCAAAAGCTTGATCTATTCCAGGACCAAAAGGTTTTCCTGGTTCTTGATGTTCTACATCACGAACAGAATTAATTCTTACTAATCGTTGAATATTACTTACTGTTTCATCAACTAATTCGTTAGCATGATTAATGATTTTATCTTTCATTTCCCCTCCTAACTAAATTGTTAGATTATCTAGAGCAACAATTGCTTTAGTATATATTTCTAAAGCTGGCATAATAAACTTAACTTCTAGACATTCATTAGGTTGGTGCATATTATCAATCATATTTTGACTAGTAAACACCATCCCAAATGCTAAACAGTTATCAAAGGCACGTGCATACGTTCCTCCACCAGTAGTAAGTGGCTTAGCATTCTCATTAGTTACTTCATTATATACATCTAATAATGTAGTAACTAATGGATGAGTTTCTTCTAAATATAACTCTTTTTGGAATTTAATTAATTCCCACTCTAAACCATTTTCTTTTACACTACTTTCGATTTTATCAACTAATGGTTGACCATCAATTCCTAAAGGAAAACGCATATCTACTTCAATATAACCTTTGTCTTCATTAATAATCATATTACCAATGTTAAGACGCATCTCTTCATTTTGAGTATCAGGTAAAATATCATTTCCATAAATATCAGTTAAATATTTTTTAACAAACACAATTAAAGGATGATTAGTATCTAAACTATTAACTAGTTTATTAATCGCACTATCTCCTTTAAAACATTCCATGGCATGAGCACTCTTACCACTAACTACCATACTATCTTCAACAATAGTTGCATCTTTAATACAATCTACTAAAGTATCAATGTTTGCTCCTTGATAAATTACTTTATCACAAACTGCATTAATACTATTGTTAGTAGTAATACTAAATTCATTACTACCAGTCGTTGTTACTCTAAATTGAAGGTGACCTTTTTCACCATGAATTAATGGGAAATTGGCATCTGGAGAATATCCCATAGCCGGAATTTCTTGTTCTTTAATATATTTTTTAATTCCCTGCCATGTTGTTTCTTCAGCACCACCAACAATTACACGAATACGTTTTCTAAATTCATAACCTGATTTAATTAATTCTCCTAGTGCCATTAAGTTAATAACTAATGGTCCTTTATCATCTAAACTACCACGTCCGATGATTTTGCCATCAACAACATCACCACTAAATGGTCCAGCTTCAGTCCACATTGATAAATCTCCAACATCTACTGTATCAACGTGAGCTAAAATACCAACCATTTCAGCATCTTTTGGACCAATCTCTGCATATGCATAATAACCTTCAGGGTCTTTAAATGTATCTAATCCTAATTCATTAGCTAAACTAATAAACTGGTCAAAAGCATTATTAACACCAGGACCAAAAGGTTTACCTTCTTCTTGATGTTTAATATCTCTTATTGAATTAATTCTAACTTGTTTTTGAATTTCACTAATTGTTTTTTCTAGTAATTGTTCTTTATATTCCATTCCCATTATATCCTTTTTACGTAATTACGCTTTGTTTACTGAACCGAATTCAATCATTTTATCAGTTACAGTTTGTTTAATCGCATCACGACCAGGACCAATAATTTTACGTGGATCATAAACTTCACTATCATTAGCTAATACTTCACGTACTTTTTTAGTAAATGATTGTTGACACTCAGTGTTAACATTAATTTTACAGTGCCCTAATTCGATTGCTTTTTTAATTTGGTGCTCAGGAATCCCACTACCACCGTGTAATACTAATGGCATTTTAGTAAGATCTCTAATTTCTTCCATTTCTTTAAAACCTAATACTGGTTCACCATGGTATTCACCGTGTACTGAACCAAGAGCTGCAGCTAACGCATCAATCCCTACTTCAGTAACCATTAAACATTCTTGTGGGTCAGCGTATTTAACTCCACCAACTACACCATCTTCGTTTCCACCTACAGTCCCTACTTCAGCTTCAACACTAGCTCCTTTAGCGTGTGCATATTCTACCACTTGTTTTGTCATTTCTACGTTTTCAGCAATTGGGTGGTGTGAACCATCGATCATTACTGATGTAAATCCAGCATCGATTGCTGCTTTACAACTTTCAAAACTACTACCATGGTCTAAATGTAGAGCAACAGGTTGTTTAACATCCATAGTTTCTACTAATGCTTTAACCATATCAGCAACTACTTTAGCTCCTCCCATGTATTTCATCGCACCTTCACTTACTCCTAAAATAACTGGCGAGTTATTTTCTTGAGCAGCTTCTAATACTGCTTGTGTCCATTCAAGATTATTAATATTGAATTGACCAACAGCATATTTTCCTTCTTGTGCTTTTTTTAGCATACTTGTCATTGATTCTAAACTCATAACTATCCTTTCAATAATATTATTTTTCACTTATATTATACTTCATTTTACTAAATTATTGTAATAAAAAAGACCCTAAATCTTAATTTAGAGTCTTTTTTTAACTATTTTACAATAGATTTGAAGTTTTCTTTAATAAAATCATTAACATTTCCTTCTACTAAAGAAATTGTTTGACATTCTTGACTATCTTTTTCATATTTAGTTCCATCAATAAAACAACCATTATCATTAATTAATTGTTTTGCATCATTATCAGCTAAGTATAGCTCACCATCTTTAGCTACTACTTGAACTGAAGTACCTTGAGTAAGGTATGCTGAATAGAACTGCCCATCTTTAAAGAAAACACCAACACTACTATCTGGACTTAAATAAATTACGCGTCCCTCACTATCGGGTTGATCTCCTAATTGGATAAACCCTTCACTTTTAGCAGTTTCTTCATCAATCATATCTGTAGTTGTATAGTTTTTATTACCACATGCACTAACACCTAGCATAACTACTAACACACTTAAAATCGTAAATAATCTTTTCATAATATTCCTTCCAAATATTAAATATTAGTATTGAATAAAATCGTTTTGTTCTTCTGTTTGTCCATAACCCTGTTCTTGTTGAATAGTAGCAATTAAATCGTTAATGTCTCCTTGAATGAACATTGGAATTAATGGGAAGATCATCAGACCAGCCCAAAAACAACAAATTAATACAATTCCAACTAAGTAAATCATAATGTATTTACTTGGACTTACAGGACTTTGCATTCCTCTACTTGTATATCCAACTTGAATTGCATTAGCTACTACATAGTACCAGTAGATAGAATAAAATCCACAAGTAACGAGGTTTAATAATAATGCTACAATCCCAGAAGGTAATTTAGCATTAGGACTTATTTTTTGTAAATCCTCAGTAGTTGCATACATCCAGTAGCAACTATAAATACCACAAGTAACAATATTTAATAATAATACTATTGCTGGACTTTTTTGTTTAACATTCATATCTTTTCTCCTTTATCATTTCTTCATTACTATTAATTATAGCATATCTATGTATAAAATACTTTATATAATAGCTTTTATTTTTTTGAAATTCAAAGTAGGACACCTTAAAATTGATACTAATTCAATAAAAAAATAGACAAAATTAGTATCATATAAGTGTTAGATAAAGAAAGGATACTAATTTATGTCTACAATTTATAATAACACATTTATGGAACCTACTACGGAAGATAAGGTTAAATTT
>DEQD01000008.1 GCA_002359095.1 Caryophanales bacterium UBA3375 | reverse complement strand
GACAATATCACATTTACACGACAGAGTTTTTCTTAAAATAAAAAAGATGGTTTGCTACCATCTTCTTAAAACTACTACTAGAGTGAACTTATGATAATTGCACCTAAATATAACAAACTATTAGCACTTTTAGATGTTTGTACACCTTTTTTATCAGCATTATTTTCTTATTTTACTGGTTCTTTTGGCATAATTGGTTTAACTGATTCTACTATAGCTAAATAATTAGGTACTACTGTGGAGTTGGAGCTAAAGTTTTATAACAATTACCAACATAATATCCACTAGTTGGATTTTGATACATAAACAAAATATCTTGTTATGCACCATTGTTATCATTTAAGTTAAAAGTATATACTACTTTACTTATCTTTTTACCACAATAAAAACTATTTTCTAAGTTTGTATAGGTTGCTGTTAGAGTTTATTCTTTAGAGATTAAATGACTAACATTTGGTTGGTTAGCTCCTCCATCTCCAGGAAAAATTACAGCTCTACCATCTGGGGCAATCATATCAGTTTCAGTTGCCCCATTTACACTTAGAATTGTGTTTGGTTCAGCAACAAACTGTAGACTTTGAGAAATAGCTTGAGATACATATCCATTTTGATTTTTTGAGCTTCTGCTAATTCATTTATTTATTAAACTCTTCTAAATCTACTAAGTACTGTTGGTATTCTTTTTCATATTGAGCTAATTCTAATCATATTGAGCTTTTAATTGTTCATTGATTAATTTATTAGCTTCCATTTGTTTTACTTCTTCTTTATACTTATCCATTGCTTGATTATATTATTCTAATAGTTGTTCATAAGTTTTCTCACTTGCCATCATATTCATACTAACAAGTAACATCATCATTACTGTTAGACATATTGATTTAACCATTCTACTTTTCATACCTCTCCTAACTACATATTATTTTATATTTTATATATAATTTTTTAACTTTTTTAAATTTCATGTGCATCAGTTTTGGAAATTTTTACCACATTAATTTTATATGGTATAATAAATATGTAAAGGAGTTATATGTATAAATTAAAACCTATTAGTTATAGTTATGACGCTCTTGAGCCAGTAATTTGTAGAGAAATCATGGAGCTTCACTATGATAAACATTTACAAGGATACACTAACAATTTTAATAATGCAGTTAAAGATACTAAATGGGATGAAATCGATGTTATTGATGTTTTAAAAGATTTAAATAACGTTGATGAAAGTATTAGAACTATTGTTAGAAATAATGGTGGTGGAATTGTAAACCATGTTTTATTCTTCGAACAATTAAAACAAAACGTTGAATTTAATGATTCAAACTTTAAACAAGCAGTTATTAATGAATTTGGTAGTGTAGAAAACTTTATTGAAGAATTTAGTAATAAATGTATTTCATTATTTGGTTCAGGTTGGGCATGGTTAGTTTTAAATAATGGAAAATTAGAGATCAGACAATATGCTAACCAAGACAATCCTCATATGGATAACTTAATTCCATTAATGGGAATTGACGTTTGGGAACACGCTTATTATATTCAATATAAAAATGTACGTCCTGATTATGTTAAAAACATTTTTAATATTATTGATTGGGATGTTGTCGCTAAACGTTATGATGAAGCAACTAAATAATTAATTTAGTTTATAAAAAAATCTAGAGTTTTAAACTCTAGATTTTTCTTTTTACTAGATACCAAATGGTAATCCCATGTAAAACCATGCAATAAATAATACAGTCCATGTGATTAAGAATATAATTGCATATCTAGACATAATGTTAATCATAGTTCCTAAGTTGAAATCTTTATCAAATTTTTCAACTAAAATCATAATAATTGGCATATATGTCATTAATGGTGATATTATGTTTGTACTACTATCAGCAACACGGTATGCTGCTTGTACTACATCTGGTGTCATACTATTGTTTGCTTGGTATAACATCGGAACAAATATTGGTGCAAGTAAAATCCATTTAGCTGACGCACTTCCTATAAATAAGTTAATAAATGCAGTAAGTAAGATAAATACAATTAATAATAATATTGGGTATTCTCCTAATCCAGATGTATATAGGAAGTTAGCACCATTACAAGAAATTAAGTTTCCAATTCCTGAATGAGTAAATATAGAAATAAAGTTCCCAGCAAAGAAAGCTACAGCAATAACACCAGCATTATCTTTTAATCCTGAAATTATTATGTTTACAAAATCTTTTCCTGATTTAATTTTACCTATAGTAACTCCGTATGCAAATCCTGGAATTAAAAACGCAAAAATCATAAATACAATTAAGTAATCTAATAATAAATTAACTGTTTTAAATCCTTCATTAGCTCCCATGCTTGCATAAGTAGCCATAGATAAAATTTCACCAGTTTCTTTGTTGTAAGCAAATTCACAAATTCCACTAAAGTACATTACTAATACAATTACAATGTAAGCTAAAAGTGCTAAACCAGCATTACGTAATCCTTTTTTCTCAACAGCTGTAGTTGTATCTAATTCGTTTGTTTTGAATTCTTCTGGAACAACTATTTTTCTTTGTTCTAATTTTGGTTTAATAAATTTAACTGTAACAAACCATCCAACTAATGTAATAATAAATGTTGATGCTATCATGAAGTATAAGTTCATTGTTACTAAACCTTTATTAAATTCAAAGTTAGTAATCCCTTCAGTTGCTTGAAGGGTAATTCCTCCAAGTAATGCATCCCCTGGTGTTGGGAATAAGTTAGCTGCAAATCCTGCTGAAACTCCGGCAAACGCTGATAAAATACCTAATAATGGGTTTTTACCAAGTCCGGCAAATAACATACCAGCAAGTGGTAATAATACTACATAACCTACATCACTTGCAATTGATGACATAACTCCTAAGAATATAGTTAACGGAATTAATAACGATTCATTTTTAATTTTTGAACCTATTTTTTGAATTAATGTTCCAAATAATCCAGTTTTTTCGGCAATTGATGTTCCTACAACACTTACTAATACTAATCCTAATGGTGCATATCCCATAAAGTTAGATTCTAAATGCATGATCATCCATCTTAGTCCATCGACAGAGAACATATTAACTACTGTTGCACTTACTTCATCTTCTCCTGGTGCAACAGGTAAATCTGTAAATACATACTCACCTTGTAAGAAGAATGAAGCTAATAAAACAATCCCTGTTAGAATTAAAAATATTATATTTATATCAGGTAATTTTTCCCCAATTCGTTCTATCAAAGACTTCTTCATAACCTCTCCTTATTTTAAAATATATTAATTATACTCTTTTTTTATGATAAAATGTAAAAAAATTTCACATATTTGTCGTGTAAATGTGATATT
>DEQD01000036.1 GCA_002359095.1 Caryophanales bacterium UBA3375 | reverse complement strand
TGATGATTAATTGGTTGATTAACATTAGCGTTTGTAAATTGATTATTAACTACTTGTGGAATACTATTTATAACAGGTTGTTGCATAACAACTTGTTTTGGTTTAATAATGTTTCCATCTTCACTATCAACACCACATACTTTAATTGCTCCAATTACACCACAACCAATCATCATTGTAAATGCAAATGCAAATAACATACTAAATGTTGAAGGTAAGATAAAACTTCTCATATCAGATGCATATATTGAAGTTAAAAGTATAATATCATCAATTAATCCTAAGATTGCAATAGCTATTACTAAACCACCAATAATTGTAACTCCTGTTTTTTTACGAGCAATAACACAATTCATTGCTACTACATTAATAGGTGGAATAATAATAAAGAAAAATGCAAATATTTCTGACCATATTCCAATATTATATTCAATTTTAGTAACTAACGTCATAATTATTGCAATCAATTGAAATAAACTTCCAATTGCAGTAACTACAATAGCAGGAATAAATGTAGTTTTCTCATAACTTAAAGGTTCATTATAAAAAGCAAACTTTTTATCATTTGCAAAGTATTTATTTGCCATCACAGCAAGAATAATACTTCCTACTCCAAATAAAATAACTGCTAAAGCAAATAAAATAACTTCAACTGGAGATTTATAAACACTAGTATTTAGTGAATTAACTAACATAACAATCCCCAAAGCTATTTGGATAACCCCACTAGCTAAGTTTCCTAAAACTAAGATACCACGACTAAATTGTTTTTTAAAACTTAAACTAAACATCGTAGCAATTACAGTAAGAGCACTAATAACTACTGCTATTGAGATCATACTATTAACTTTTCCATCTGATTGACAAATTAGTGAACCAATTCCACCAATAACTCCTAAACAAACTAAAGTTAAATAACTTTTAACTTTGTTTGTTGGCATGTTAATTTTTTTAGCTAATTTTTCTAAATTAGCTTCTTTTTCTTTGTTTACTGCTTCAATCTCTGGATTTACTTGCACTTGTACTTGATTAAATCCAGGATTTGGATTAAATCCAGGATTTGGATTAAACCCAGGTTGTGGGTTTTGATTATTCATATTAAAATTATTTTGATTATTTATATTATTCATATTACTCCTCTCTTTATTATAACATTTATTCGCCTTCTATTACCTTAATTCCCTTCATACTGATTTTTCTTCCTAACTTGTTTTTTATCAGTAATTGTTCTTTTAACATAAAAGGCTCAACACTCTCTAAATATGTCTTTTTATTGATCGTTAAATAATTAACTAAACTACTTTCCCCTACATATTCATTATTAAAATCATAATAAAGAGTATTTAATACTTCCATCACATCTTGATCATAACCCCAAATACTAATGTTTAGGTGTTTAAATACAACTTTGATATTTTGTTTATTCAAATCATCAAAGTTGTAGTATCTAACTAAATCATTGATTCGTTTACAAAGATTAATAATTATTCTTGGTGTGTAACTTCCTGATTTAGCAATTAGTGTTGCTACTTGATCATTTGTTTTAACACATAAGTTACTATTAATAATCTTAATTAACTCATCAATATTATATTCTCTAACTTTAATTTTAATTGCCAATCGATCATATAATGGTTTAATTAAAGTCTCAGGCATTGTGGTCGCTCCAATTAAAGTAAAAGGATCTACATCTAAGGTGTAGGTCTTTTTATTAAGACCTTCACCAATTAGTATATGCATTTTGTTATCTTGAAGAATTGAATACAATTCTTCACAGATATCAACAGGCAGTTGATGAATTTCATCTAAGAATAAAATTTGGTTATCTAAATTAGTAATTACAGCTAATAAATCATTTTTATTTTTAATGTTACCTGCATTAAGTATTACTACTTCTTGATCCATCAACTCTCCAATAATATTAGCAAGCATTGTTTTACCATGTCCAGCTAAACCATGAATTAATGTATGATCTAATACTCTATTATCTTCTTTTGCTATCTTAGTATAGATTTTTAATGTATCAATTATTTCTTCTTGACCAATAAATTTATTTAATAGCATATTTCTCTTTTAATGTAGTTAGATAATCTAGCATTAATTTATTTGTAAAATGAACTTGATCTTGTTTATCTAAATCATTAATATTGATGCTTTTGTTTTTTAACAAATCATCAATATCGATAATAAAGTAACGATTATGGTCAATAAATTCTACTAAGATAAAAGCTATACCTTGATGTTTTTTAACTTCCATTAAATGTGATAATTGATGAATAGCAATTGTTTTTTTAACATTAAAACTATCACCTTTTACACTTTTAGCATCAAAGTCAAAATATTTTCCTTGATATACTCCATTATAATCTGTGGTACTTTTCTTTTCAAAAAAGGCATTAGTAATTTGACTACCATTTTTCTTTAGTACACAAATTGGTGTTGGTTTTTTATAACACAAACACATACCTTGTTCTTGATAATATTGATTAGTATCATTAATTAGCGTTTCAAGATGCATACCGGTATTTAATTTCTTTAAATCTTTTACATTCTTCATTTTTACTCTCCCACTATTGTTAGACCCCTTTTTTAAAAAAATTTGCAAAAAAAAAAATAAGATACAGAATTAACTTGTCTGTATCTTAACGGTTAAAATTAACTTTATTTATTGTTTTTTTTACCTTTCTAAAGATAATTATCATAATTAATAAACATGGAAGGGCTAAATAGAATTTTATAAGCCCAATAAAGTATAGAATCATGATTAAAATAATATAAACTAGTCCTTTAATTCCATAACTTAAATTAGTAACTGAAAGCATATTGTTAAAGAATAACGTTACACTCATAATAATAACTGCAGTTATAACTGCCTCAAGTCCATCACTAAATGTATTTTTACAAATAATAAATATCGCTAAGGTAATAATAAAGTTTATTAATGTTTTAAATGCATATCTTGATTGCATTTTAATCATTAATAAATTATCTAATACTAATTGCACAGTAATATAAGTTGGTACTAATACTACTACTGTTTTAGATATATCCATAGCATTAGAATATTCTTTAAATTTTTGGGCGATTTGAGTTAAATCAAATACATGAATATTATAATTTTCTATTACATCACATAAATACATTCCACCTGGTACGATGATGTATGAAAATATCATAACAAGTAAAAATAAAACACTCATTAAAGTAATAGCTAAATCAAATACTTCTTTATCTTTCATCCCCTCATTAATCTTAACAAAGATAACATCTTTAAACGGCATGACTAATTGATAAATTATTCCAAAGAAGAATAATGCTTGGGTATATAAACCTAGTGCTTCTTTATTATCTGTCAAAAACATTTTATCAAGTGAATAGATTAATACTACTAACCAATTTCCAAATAATAAAAATATTCCTTTTTTAAAATGTCTTTGTGGTTTTAAATCATTTTCATCTTCGTATTCTTTTAATGTTGATTTATGTTTATTATAAAAATTAGTAATTAAATATGTACAAAAACTAGATCTAAAAATAATATCACTTAACATAAAAATAAAAATTAAATATGGTGAATTAAAAAATAACACTATTGGGATAATCATTAATACTAAATATGATTTATTAAATGCATCTACTTTAGCAACATTATTAAAATCTTTTAATGAAATATAAATACTTCTTAAGTTTTCAATAAGTAGGGCTGGAATCATCGTAATTAATGCCATATTTATAATCATTGTTAAATCTTGATTAAAATGTAGTAAAAAATAATTAAGTAGATTAAACCCAATTACAGAAGATATAATTACTAAAAATTGAAACTTAATAATATATTTTAAATCTTTAAATACACTTCTTATATTAACATTACCATCATCTTCTCGATAATCAATTAATAATCCATCAGGATAACCAAAAGACAAAATCGCAAATTGTAAGACAAATGTAGTAAATAAAGTATACAAACCATAGTTGGTTTGTGACAATAAGGCTAGCATTGCTAGCCCTCCTATTCCTCCTAAACAGGAACTTACTATATTTGTTATATAAAACAATTTAATTGATTTTTTATCTGACATAGTTATCCTAAAATTCAACTTTATCTTCGTATGGTACGAATTTATTTGTTTCTGCTAAGAAAGTAAACTCTAATTCTCCAGTAGCACCATTACGGTTTTTTTCTAATAATACTTGTGCTTCACCAACACGACTTTGCATAATTCCATCATCTGCACTACTATAGTAATCTGGACGATATAACATCATAATAATATCTGCATCTTGTTCTATTGCTCCTGATTCACGAATATCACTCATCTGTGGTTTTCTACTAGCACGTTCTTCTGATTTACGTGATAATTGTGATAGAGCAATTACTGGTACATCTAATTCTTTAGCTAACGCTTTTAATTCACGAGAAATTAAACTTACCTCAGCTGTTCTTCCTAAGTGTGCTTGATTAGTGGTAATTAACTGTAAGTAATCAACAAATATAGCATCTAATTTATTTTCAGTTTTTAATTTTCTTGCTTTAGTTTTTAATTCATTAATTTTAACACCAGGTGTTTCATCAATATGCATATGTAATTCTTTAAGTATTTTATATGATGGAATAATCATTTTCATATCATCATCATCTAAATTACCATTTTTAATTTTACTCATTGGGATTAATGATTGAATCGCAAGTAAACGATTAATAATTTGATCTACTGGCATCTCTAGTGAGAAAAATGCAATATGTGGTTCTTTATTTTGCACTGAAGTAGCAATATTATGCATTAAATTAAGAGCAAATGCTGTTTTCCCCATACTTGGTCGAGCTGCAATGACAATTAATTCCCCACCATGAAAACCGTTTGTTTTATCATTTAATATTTTATAACCTGTATCTAAACCCGTTAATTTCGTATTATTCTCTCTTAATTCATGTAATTTAGTTAATGATTGATCTAGAACTTCATCCCAGTTTAAGAAATCTGTACTTCTCATTAACTTACTTAAAGCAACCATTCTTGTTCCCGCAAACTCAATTACATCATCAGCATTATCAACTGATTGCGCTTTATCAATAATTTGTTTTGCTTCATTAATAGTTTCTCTAATCAAACTTTTATCATAAACAATTTGAGCATAAGAATAAATATTTGTCGCAATACTTACACTTTCACTAAGTTTAGTTAAGTATTCTACATCTCCTGCTTCAATTAATTTATTATTATTTTTTAACTCATCAACTGTTGTAAGCAAATCAATTGCTTTATTATTTTGAACTAACGATAATATAGCATCATAAATAATACGATGCTTTTTATCATAAAAACATTCTGGATATAAGATCTCTCTTATTTCATAAATCTTTTCTGGATCATTTAACAATCCCCCTAATACAGCAACTTCAGCTTCCAAATTGTAAGGAATAGAATTTTGCATTATTTCTCCTCAACATAAATATTTAATTTAGCTACAACTTCTTTTTGTAAGTAAACATCAACACTATTAAAACCAAATGATTTAATTGGTTCCATAATAATGTGTTTTTTATCTATATCATAACCTAATTCTTTTAACTTTTCAGCTACTTGTTTAGATGAAATAGTACCAAAAGGTAAACCATTTGCTCCTTTTTGTAAACTAAATGCTATTTGAATTTTTTCTAATTGTTCTTTAATTTTTTGATTATTTTTAGTTTGTTTTTCAAAGTCTTTTTGTCTTTGATCTAACTCATCATCTAAATGTTTTTTATTACCTTTAGTATATTCTATAGCTTTACCTTGTTTAATTAAAACATTAGTTGCATATCCTTGTGATACTTCAACTACTTCATCTTTTTTCCCTACTTTTTTCACATCTTCTAATAATATAACTTTCATCATTACTCCTTGATTTGATAATTTTTAATTTTATTAATTAAAGCTAAGTATTGTTCATGATTAATAACGCAAGCAGCTTGAGAGGCATGTCCTCCACCACCAAATTCTTCCAAGAATAACTTAACGTTAATATCTCCCATCGAACGCATTTTAACATAATATTTGTAATCAACATTACTAATAACAATACTAGCTTTAATTCCCTTAATTTCTAATATAGCATCGGCAACTTTAGATAAAATTACATTGTCTTTAACATTTTCGACATTAACAACACTAAAGATATTTACTTTATTAACCTCGCTAGTTAAACTATTAAGTAATTTAAACTCATCAAATTCATCAAATGTTTTTTTCTTAGCCTCAAGCATACTAGCCCCACTATTAACTAAGTTTTTAACAACATCTAGTGTTGTTTCACTAACTCGATACGTTAAATAGTTTGTGTCAATTAATACTCCATATAGCGCATACGTTGCTAATGCTTTATTATCTACTTTTGTTTGGGAAATTAAAAACATTTGTAAGACCATCTCAACAACTGAAGATAATGATGGTTCAATCCATTTTGTAACTGGATTAGTAATCGCATCATCTGGTGTTTGATGGTGGTCTACAATAATAATATCTCCAACTAAATCAAGTCCTTGTGGATTTGAAATATAACCCAGGGATTGTGTATCTAATACCATTAATAATGATCGATCAATTCTCACCTCAATCTCATTATTTACATAAATGTCTTCTTCACCTTCAATTAAAGGAAATAACTTATATTGATAATCATCATCAATAATAATAGTTATTGGCATACTATATTTATCTCTAATCAATTTAGCCATTAGCGCCATTGAAGCAATACAGTCACTGTCAGGATTTTTGTGTCCCATTAAATAAATGTGTTGTTTATTTTTTATAATGTTTAAGATTGTTTGATACATCAAACGAGCCTTCATTAACGTTGATCCTTGAAGCGTAGATACTCCTCCTCCAAAGATAATACGTTTTTCTCCATCAAAGATAACAGTTTGAGCTCCACCTCGAGACTTAGCTAAATCTAGAGCTTCCATTGCTTTATAACCTGTAGCTCGAACATTAGGTTGGTTTAGGGCAACTCCCATACTATAAGTAAATGTATATTCATTAGTTTGATACTTTTTAAATACATCAAATAAACCACTAAACTTAGATTCAATTAATGACTTCAATTCTTGATCAGGAATAAGTAATTGATATTTTTCTCCATCATATTCTTGATAAAAGATATTATGGGAATCAAAGAAACGTAATAAATCAATACGTAAATCCCTAATTACACTACCAAAGTTATCACTAGATAATCTTTCTTCTAAATAATTAAAGTTATCAATATATAAAACTGCAATGTTTGCTTGTTTATTTTTAAGACGTGTTAATTCATTTTCTCGCTCAGTAATATTTTCAATAAAATATAAACCATCTTCCCCTTTAACATAATAAATTTGATTATTATGAGTAAAGGTATGATCCTTAATATTATCTAAACTTATATTACTAATATCACGACTTTCTCTTAACTCCGGAAATTCTAAGTAACTTAAATCATTACCCCATAATACTTTTTTATCTTTAATAATTAAAATAATCGTATTTGGAGCTTTGATTAACTCTTTATTAGCAATAGATAATTTCTTTTCAATAAACTCTTCATCATGCTCTTTATTAAAATAAAGGTCTAAGTAATAATAACAAATTAAAACTAATGTAGCTATAACTAAAATATAGACAAAATTAAGTCTAAATACATAACTAATTAATATTAATCCGGCACTAACACTAAGTGCTACAATTAGTTTTTTCATTACTTCTCCTATTTTATTGCTCGATTATAACTGGTTCCAACCTATACATCCAAAGTAATATGTGGTTTTTATATTTCTCCTTTACCCTTCCACTAATTCTTTTAGGTTTGTATTCTACCTCAATATGAGTTGCTACCTTTTGAGTATATGGGAAACCATTTCTAGTAGTAGTTATATCATAATGATCACCACTTTTAGTTACTACATATTCATAAGTGGGACGATCAATACTATATGGATTCTTTATTGCATAAACAGATACAAATTCGCCATTTTCATCAGTAACTACATCTTTAAATACACAATTACCAATCCAGTATTTGCTACCATCATCTAAATATAAATTGATTTCTTTAATTCCTCCTTGTGTATATTCCCAATTATAAAAATTCTCTTCAACCCATGTTCCCCCAAGAAAGAAAGCTAGCACAAACGCAGCAACGGTTGAAACATATACGATAAATCGTTCTTTAAAAAACGGGGTCCATGTTAGTAGGTATAAAACGTAATATACCATATAACCACCAATCAGAAGATAAATGATAAATACAGCAACATAATTAATATTAACCGGTATCATACACATCAGAAATATAATGACTACTACCTCAACATAAAACGCCAGCGGATAGTTTTGTTTATAAGAATATATCTTATTTAAAATCCACTCCTTCTTGGTTGATTTCTTACTTTTTTTCATTACCTCACCTTTATCTTAATAAAGATAATCACACAAGCACAATCTTGTGTGATTTATCCTATTATCTTTTTGCCACTTTAACAAAAGGCATTAACGCCATGTGACGAGAACGTTTAATAGCTACTGCTAATTCACGTTGGTAATCAGCTTTAACTCCTGTCGCACGACGAGATTTAATTTTACCACGGTCATTAGTATAACGACTTAATAATTCCACATCTTTGTAGTCAATGTATTCTACATTATTTTTTGTAAAATAACATTCACGACGACTTTTGAAAGGAATCGGTTTTTTCTTTCTTTTATTACGATTATTTGCCATTTTTTCTCCTATTTATTAAAATGGTAAATCAGATTCATCAACTTCTTCTAGATTCATAAAATCATATGGTGTTGGTTCACTAGGTTGAGAAACACTAGGTGCAGGATTAGAAGCTACATTATTAGTAACTGGGGCAGTTGGTTGACTAAACCCACCATCATAGTTATTAACACTATTAGTTCTATTTTGTGTAGAATCAAGTGGATTTACTTGTTCTACAACAACTTCAGTAACATACACTCTTTGTCCCATATTATTTTCATAGTTGCGTGTATTTAAACGCCCAACTACTGAAATAAGACGACCTTTACCTAGGTAAGTATTCATAAAGTTAGCTTGTTGACCAAATGCTACACAGTTAATAAAATCTGCATCATATTCACCATTAGCATTTTTAAAATTACGGTTAACAGCAAGTGAAAAAGATACTACCTCACGACCATTACTAGTAGCTTTAAGTTCTAAATCTCTAGTAATACGTCCGACCAACACTACTTGATTTACCATTATTCTCCTAAACTATTTTCTTAACGTATCTAAAGTATTAGCTTTAATGTGATCTACATCAACAACTAAGAAACGAATTACACCTTCGTTAATTCTACAAATACGTTCGAATTCTTGATTAGCTTCATGGTTAGCTTTAACTACAAAAAAGAAGTAGTAACCATTACGATTATGATCGATTTCATAAGCTAATTCTCTAAGACCTACATTTTCTTCATCGATGATTTCACAACCACGATCAGTATAGATTTTTTTTAACTGATCAATTGTATTATTAATAGTTGCTTCATCTAAGTTTGGTCTTAAAATAAATCCAACTTCATACTTTTTCATAACTTTTCCTCCTTATGGACTTTATGGCCAAAACTGGCAAGGAGTAATTAAATTACTCTATATTTATTTTACCATAAAGTATTAAAAATAACATTCCTTAATAAAGTTTTTTCTACTTTATGGTAAAATATAGATAAGTTTAAGGAGAAATATGGCAAAATATACAAAAATTAATCAAGATACTTGTATTGCATGTGGATCTTGTAGTGCAGAAGCACCGGATTTATTTGCAGAAAGAAATGATGGAGTAGCTTACTTTATTTTAGATGAAAATAAAGGAATTACTATTGTACCTGAAGAATTTGAAGAAGATTTAGACTTTGCTATTACTTCTTGTCCAACAGATTCAATCTTAGTACAAGAAACTCCATTTGAATAATATAAACCAGCTAATTTATTTAGCTGGTTTTTTACTTCTTGGTATCATTCTACTAAAAGCAGGGAGTTCTGGTTTTATATGAGTTTCTTGATTATCTTTTTCAAATTGATTAATATATTCAATTACTTGATTAGTTAAAATACTAGGAGTACTAGCTCCTGAGGTTACTCCTACTTTTTTAACACTAGGATCTAATAACCAATTAATATCAATATCATTAACATCAGCAATTAATTTTGCTTTAGTTTTTGCTTTCTTTTCACATACATCAACTAAACGCTTAGAATTATTAGAAGCAACATCTCCTACTACTAAACATAAATCACATTCTTTAGCTTGATTAACAACTGCTTCTTGACGTTCTTGGGTTGCATTACATATTTCTTTAATTACTTCTAAATTAGGATATTTTGTTTTAGAATATTTAATTAAATCATCTACATCCCATGTACTCATCGTTGTTTGATTAGTAATACAAATCTTTTCACTACTAATATTTAAATTATCTATATCAGTAGTATTTTCAACTAAATGAATCTTTTCTTTATTGATTCCAAGTACACCTTCAGGTTCTGGATGATTCTTTTTACCAATATAAATTACTTCATAACCATCATTTAATTTATCTTTAATAATATCATGTGTTTTATAAACATCACTACAAGTAGCATCAATGACTGTTAAACCTTTATCTTTAGCTTTTTTAATTAAATGGTAATCTATTCCATGAGCGGTAATGATAACAGTTCCTTGATCTACTTGTTTTAATAACTCTTCTCTACTACCACCACTAAGAGTTATTACACCTTTTTCACTAAAAGCTTTAGTGATGTTTTTATTATGTACAATTTGCCCTAAGATATAGATTGGTTGAGCTAAACTATCATCACTAATAGCTTCACTAACCTTATGCATGGCAGTAATTACACCATGACAATAACCACGTGGTAAAATTTTTACTACTTCCATAATTTCCCCTAGTTTGTTACTACAGTTAAATCAATTTGATGATTTAACTGTTTTAGGAACTGACTCATATCAACCATATTTTCATATATTGCATTTATTGTTTTATTTTTATTTTGATCAATACTAATATATATTTCTCTTAACATACTACTATTACTTTTATAACTATTTCCTGCAGTTTGATAGTATAAAATAACATCTTCATACGAACTATTAAGGAATACAAATGATTTTACATATGGACCTATTTCTACTAATACATTTTTTAAATTGTTTAATTTTAAAAAAGCAAGGTATAAACCAGGAACATAGTTATTATAAAAACTAATAATGTTATCTAATATCTGTACTGCTGACTTAGTCCATTGAAATTGTAAAGCTCTAGAAGATGATAAACTATCTCTTAGATCTGTAATTGGTCCAACCCCCATTCTCAAAAGAGATATTAACGCATCTAAACATTCGCCAATTGCTTTACCTGCTGTTTCAACCTCATGACTATTTACAATTTTATTATAATTGTTATCAATTAAATTTTCATAATTTCTAATTACATTAATGATATCACTTGATAAGTCAACAAACTGTTGTTTGTTACTTTCTTCAACTTGAGGTAAAGTAACATTATCAATACTATAATTGTTTATTCCTTTTTCCATTTCTTGATCAAAACTTAATAATGATTGATGAATAGTATTTACTTGCGATTCCAATACTTCTACTTTCTTATCAAAAATAGTGGCATTCTCATTTATAACATCACTAGCGATATCTAACTTTTCTACAAATTGATCATATTTATCACTATCTAAATCATAAAACATTTTATCTTTAAACAAATCAATTACTTCAATAACATCATTAAATACTTTTGGTAGTGCACCCATTAAAAAAGCAACATCTGTAATTATTTGAAATACAATTGGATCAATTGCATCAATAATGTCGTTATCGACAGCTCGTTTTAGTACACTGACTAAATTATATATTAACTCTGTACTAACATTATTAATAGGATTTGATAACACATCTTTTACTGTTATAAAACCTAAGTCAAATTCAAATAATTTATCAATAAATTTAACTAAATCTTGTTCTCTTATCTCAAATGATCTAGTAGTTTTATACTCATCACAAACCTGTTTTACTTGAGTTATGTACTTATGAGATTCTAAACATTCTTCCTTAATTAATTGTACTTCTCTTTTAATAATTTCAATATTATCACTATTAATTTCTATTTCAAAATCAGATGATGTTTCTCCTATTGGTTTTTGCGTAAAAGGATTGGTTACAATGTTTTTAGATACATCTACTAAGATATCTACTTTACCTTCTCCCATTTTAATTCTTGACACACCAAACTCATCAACATTATATCCTACATGACTAGCTAGTGCTTCTTCCATAGTGAAGTTCATAAAACCAAATGGAACTGTAATACAATTCCCTTTCATCTGAGTATTTTTTATATCTACTCCTATTTGTACTCTATTAAGTGGATCTCCAGTTGCAATATAGTTAGTAATATTATTAGCTGGTTTAGCTAATGTTTGTGGATCATTTGGTAATACAGCAGGATTAATAGTAACACTTCTAACTCCTGTATTTACCGAAATAAAGTTTGCTAAACTACCTCCTAATGAATTACCACAAACTGCGCTAAAATTATACTTAGCATTTAGTCGATTAAATAAATCTAGTGCTTTTTGATGTAATTCAGGTACACCTTCATCGGCTAATTGTAAATCTGTTAAAACATCTTCTAGTTCTTTAACATTTGTTCCATTTAAGGCTAGAATATATTCACCTGTATCAACATTTTGATATACCGCATATTGTGGATTTACATTTTGTTTTTTTTCAACTAATCTATATTCTTTACCGTTTATATTATGAATGTAATCATCAGGTAAAAAATCACTTTGGTATACAGAATTACCAGCTAAATATACTAAATCTTGATCTGTCACCATCTTTTTACCTCCTTCTTATCCTCATTACCCCATAATTCTTTAATACTTTCAATATATTCATCGCTATTTGAAGAAAAAGTTATTTCAAACTTATTATTAAATACAACACGAGATGTTTCTTCAGTAACTGATCCACGCGTATACATACGCATTTTGTAATTATTTAAAATTGTAAATCTAAAAGCAGGTACTTGCAAACCTTTATTTTTACAATAATTTACAAATTCTTCTAATATCTTAGTATCTAATTTGTCATAATCATTATACACATAAACATTAGCAATTACATAACGCTTATCTTCCTCTGTCGAGTATCCACCACTAACTGAATTTATAATTGATTTAATTTCATCAGGAGAGTAATTTTCATATTTCACATTTTTAAAATATTGTAGTAACTTATTATACACTTCCTCTTTATTCTCTAAACCTGCAAGTAAAAAACTAACCACTCTAAACTCTGATCTATACCCCAACTTTTCTTGTAATCCCTCGCTATAGTTATACATAGACTTTTCCTTAATAAATGATTGAAGTGCGTCATTTAATGGTTTTAAATCATCTTTATAAGCACAAGATATTAAGTAAGCAATGATTGCGTTATCCGATATAGATAAATCGCTTTCATGTCTTGATATACCAAAACTACCTTCTTCATTATTGTATCCTGCTGGCATCCAAAAGATTAAATTTTCATGTTCTAAACTCTTAACAAATACGCCTGCTGGACTTTGAGCCTGACCAGTTTTTTCTATAATAGTAGGTTCACTTCTAAACCCATATCTCTCCATCGTAAAATTATTAACTTCTTCTTTTACAACGTCCCAATGATTTTTTACAAATTCCTGTAAACTTTCTGGACTTTCTTCTACTAATAATTGTGGATCATAATCCTCAATACATACATAGTTTTTCTTATTATCATTATTAAATTTTTCACTTCCTATTTTCATACATCCTCCTAGATTAAATGCTACTAACATTATTAACAATATATTAAGAAATTTCCTATTAAATTTCATTTTTATCATTTATTCTCCCTTCATTATAAAATATCCTAATAAAATAGTTAAAATAAGCCATAGTCACATGTCTTTTGTATCTCTATTTATATAAACTATTTTAAATTTATGTTTATACTTCGTCTCTCACATTTATTATAACAAATTTAGATACAGCCTTTTTTTAACAAACTCTGATTTTGTTATAACACGCAAAATTATAGTTTCAAGAATAAATTACAAATCTCATAATTGGTAAAAAAAAGAAATTGTATTATTCAGATAATCGCTTGTAAACAACAAAGTTTTAGTATTTATCTATAAATTAATAAAACAACTACAAAGTAGTTGTTTTATTTAACTTAAATTAGAATAATAAATCTTTAAGTTCTTCAATATCTAAACTATCAACACTAGTAATATCATTAGTAAGTAAGTTTTGAGATAATTGCATTTTACCTGTTTGTACTTCCATAATCCGTGATTCAATTGTCTCTTTAGTAATAAAACGTTTAATCTCTACATCTTGAGTTTGTCCAATGCGATGTACTCGATCAGCTGCTTGATTCTCAACACTTTTGTTCCACCAAGGATCGGTAATAATTACATTATTAGCACTTGTCAAGTTAAGTCCAGTACCTCCAGCTTTAAGACTAATTAAAAAAACATTAACATCATCATTACTATTGTAATGATTAACTAATTTTTGTCTTTGTTCTTTCGGAGTCTTTCCTGTAAGAGCATAATAATTAATATTAATATTATCTAATTCAATTGCAATAATATCTAACATCTTAACAAATTGCGAAAAGACTAGTACTTTCTCTCCATTTTTAATACATGTAATAATTTCATGAATAATACTATTTAATTTCTCTCCTTGTGGATAATCAGGTTCTATTAAACGCGGATCAATAGCTATTTGTCTAAGACGCATAATCATACTAAGTAATTCTACTTTTGATAACGAAGGATTATTATTGATCTGTGTTTGATATTCTTGAATATAATCTTGATATAACTTTCTTTGTTTATCATTCATCTCATTATAAACAATAGTTTCTTTTTTCTCTGGTAAAGAATCTAAAACATCCACTTTTAAACGACGAATGATAAACGGAGCTACGATTTGTTTTAACAATCGTAGTTTCGTATCATCATTATAAACTACTATTGGTTGTTCAAAGAATCGATAGAAGTTTCGATAATTACCAAAGAAACCAGGAATAATAAACGTCATGATTGAATATAAATCTTTAACACCATTTTCAATTGGTGTTCCTGTTAATGCTAACTTATGTTTAGCATTAACCTTGGTAATAGATGAATTATTTTGTGTATTAAGGTTTTTAATAAACTGTGCTTCATCTAAAATAAATAAATCAAAATCATAACGTTCGTACCAATCAATATCACGTTTAAGTAAATTATAACTAGTTAAAATAATATCAGCTTCTTCAAACTGAGCAAATAGCTTACGTCTATTTGCTAAGTTACCTTCCATTAATATTACTTTTAAATCAGGTGATAAGAATTTTTCTATCTCATTTTTCCAGTTATATAATAATGATGTTGGTGCTGTTATTAATATCTTTTTATTTTGTTTAATAAAATAGTTAGCTACACTTAATGCTTGAATCGTTTTACCAAGACCCATTTCATCAGCTAAAATAGCACCATAATTTAAATCCATCAAACTTAAAATATAATTAATTCCCTCTTCTTGGTAATCTCTTAAATCACAATTAATCAAATCTTTTGGTGTATAATTTTTTACTTCAAAAGATTTGATTTCCTCTAATCGTTTAATAACGTTGTTAGCGAAATTAAATTCAATATTTTTATAGCTATCTGCTAAGTTATCAAGTAAGAATATCTTAGAATAATCTAATGACATATCTACATTAATTGGATCTTTATCAGATACAAGCAGAGAGTATAATTCTCTTAGTGCTACAAAGACATCATTATTTAAATCAATAATTTTGTCACCAACTTTAATAATACGATCACGTTTTTTAATATGTTTTAGTATTTCACTAACTTCTTTTTTAGTTAAACCTTTAATATTAACTTCTAAATTAAGTGAATAATCATTTTCCGTTACATCTAGATCAACCTGAGTTATATTAATTATTTTTAATTTAGATAACTCAGGTGTTTCTATTACTTGATTAGTAATAGATTTAACAGCAGGTATATATTTTGTTAGTGCTAAATAGATATCTCTTACATTCTTAATATGTAATCGATTACCCTCTCTAAATGATATGTCATCTAATAGATGATATATTTTAATTAATTTAAGGTAATCAATATTACGAGAAAAGTCTGTATTAGCAAGTAAATCTAAATCTTTTATTTCAACTATTATTTCTCCATCTTGGTAATCTAATAATACTTTGATTTCTTCTATTCCTTCTTCTAATACTTCAAATTCAATTAACTCATCTATCATAATTTCTTCTTCTAGATTACTAGCAATAAAGATTTTAAATTTAAGATAATCAGAAATAGTTAATTGCATTTGTTTAGTTGATAACATCTTAATTAATTGTTCTAAATATCGATCTTTATTTAAGAAGTAGTTAACTTCATTACCATTTACATAAATATAACAATTATCACACACAATTAAGTTATGTGTTGGATGAATTAAACGTAGTTTAACTAATCCAGTACTACTTTCTCTAACTGATAAGCTATATGGGATATTCATTTTGTTAAACTCAATGTTTTTAATTAATTCATTATTGTAATCTAAAAACATTTGTTGTTCTAAATTAAATAATAAGAAAAACTCATTAGGTGTTAATTCTAGATAACGATTATCTTTAATACAATTAGTATTAGCATCAATTATATCGACTAACTCTAAAGATGATTTAGATAGTAGTGCTAAGTTGTGTTCAATATCGCTATTAAATGCATGACGATACATTGTTCTATTTTTAGCAGTTTCTAAAAATGTTAATAAATCAGGTATATCATACATTGGAGCATACTTACGGTTAATTTTAAATGATACTAATACTTTAGTATCACTAAATTTAACTACAGGTATTAAGCTACAAATGTTGTTATTAACACGACTTACTAAAGCTGATTTATATTCTTCAATTAAATCAAGTAACTCTTCATCACTATCTTGGGAATTAAGTTTATCTAATTCTAATTCCTCAAACTCATAACCTTGTAAATAGTTAATTAAGGTTGCCATATGAGCACAATTTTCTTTATTATTAGTATATTCACTACAACTACAACTACGCTCAGAAGCTAGGGTATATCCACCTTCCTTAGGTTTGATAGCAATTGTTATAGTATTTTCATCATTATTAGCATCTAAAATAATAGCACTAATAAATTTTTCATCAGTAAAACGATCTACTTTTACATCAGTGATTGTTATATCACCAGTATCTAAAATATTAAGACCTTTATTATAATTTTCTTCTTTAAAGAATGCTGTCTTAATTAAATCTAAATTGAATAATCCCATATAGCTCCTATATTTGTGCAACTGTTAAATAAATAACCTTACTAATTTCCTTAGCACTACAACCTCGTGATAAATCATTAACTGGTTTGCTACATCCTTGTAATATTGGTCCAATTGCTTCATACCCTCCTAGGTATTGAGCAATTTTATAACCAATATTACCACTATTTAAATCAGGGAAAATAAAGGTATTAATTTTTCCTGATACTTGTTGATCTTTTAATTTGATGCGTCTTACATCTTCATCAATTGCAGCATCAAATTGAATTTCACCAATTATATTTTCTTTATCATTAGGATACATATTAATATAATTATTATAAACTTCTTTTACTTTATCAACACTCTCTCCACTACCACTTCCTAATGTAGAATAACTAAGTAATGCAGTTGTTGGTTTTAATCCCAATTCTTTAACCGAAGTTATTGTATCTTTTGTTATATTAAGTAACTGTGAAGAGTCTGGATTAATATTTAGTGCACAGTCACTAAATATTAATGTCTCTTCTTCTTTACTCATTATCATGTATGATGATATTAAACCTCCTTGTTCTTTAGTTTTTATAATCTTTAGAACAGGTGTTAAGATAGCACTTGTTGGATAAGTTGCTCCACCTACTACACAATCTACTTTTCCACTTTCAAGTAATAAGATAGCATACCAAGGTGCAGTTTTGATTAACTCTTTTGCACTATCTTTAGCTATTGGTTTTTTACTACTTTTAGTTTTATCTACAATTATATTAACTAATTCTTCATCAATTGTTGGAGTTAATACTTCGACATTGATGAAGTTATTATTAACTTTAGTTAATTTATTAGTAATAACTTCTATATCTCCTAATAATACTACATTCATATATTTAATATAGTTAAGAGCTTCAATTACGCGTTCATCTTCTCCATCTACTATACATACTGTAGGATAATTATCTTTGTTTTTATTATTTAAACTATTTATTAAATTATCTAACCAATTCATATTACCTCTATTTCAATTCATCAAATGTCTTAAAACTAAATTTACATATTTTTTTTAACTCTTCTTTTGAATATACATCACAAAACTGTTGTGCTTCTTTCTTAACATTAGCTCCTAATTTTAAATTTACTTTATTATATTTTTTACTTAGTTTATAAAACTCAGTTAAAAATATACCACGAGCTAAAATACTAGCTAAAGCAACACATACAAATTTAGAATCTGCTTTGGTTTCTAAAATTATATCTTTACTCCAACTAAGATTTAATTCGTTACTATATTTATAAAACGAATTTTCTGTTGTAAATAAATCTATTACCGGTGTTGTATTTTTAAATTGATTTAAGTTATGATAATATACTTTTTGACCTATACTATTTAAATTACTTTCCATATTTGATTCATAAACTACTTGATATTTGTAATCGATAACCTTGGTTAGTTGATTACAAATATCAAGAATCTTTTTGTTATCTATTCTTTTACTATCAGTAATGTTAATATCTAAATTTTTTAATTTAGATATTGACTCTTTATCTAATTTAACACTAACATAAACAACTGGACCAAAAAAATCTCCTACTCCTACTTCATCACAACCTACATAATTATCTTCATCACATAGATCTAGTAAGTAATTAAATATATCATTTTGTTTTCTACCATCAATTGTGACTGTATTATTATCATATATAGTCAATTTAGTATTAACTGTTTTAATATCATAATAATATTGTATATATTCTTCATTTCTATATACTTCATATGGTTCAAACAACTTATAATCAAAGTTATTTCTCATATTTTGTGTCATTATTAGTGTTCTCATATTATCCTTAAATTAACTTATTTAATATATTATAACACTTTTAATTATAAGTAGTTATCATTAAGGAACTAAATTATTTTATAATTCGAATCCGAACAATTTAATTATAAGAAAGACAAAAACTAATGTTTTTGTCTAAATAAATATTAAAACTCTATAATTTACATTTTAAGCATCTCATTACTTTGTAGTGTTATTACACAATTTTCCTTTTAAAACTCGTATAACGACAATTAAAAGGTAAATATATGGTGTTTATGTAATTTAACTAACTTTTATACTTAATGATATAATTTATTTATGTGGGCGTGACCCACATAATCGCATGCTTAGAGTTTTTACTCGGAAAGTAGGTGATAAAAATAAAAGTATTTTTTACCTTAGTAGAATGTAGTGTTAGTGTTACATAATAAGTAAATGCTTAACTAAATCTATTAAATTGTGGTTAGATTTAGTTTGTTATATTCTGCTAAAAAGAAAAAGAGAGGGAAATTAAGGCGTTCCTCTCTTTTTTAATAGGTGATTAAAAATATTTTTTACCTTTTGAATATAATACTTTATAGTAGTTGATCTTACACTAATTATATTCATTTTTATTATACAACATTTAAACAAAAAATCAATATACTGCTACATTATTTTTTGAAATCCGAATTAATAGGTTTCAATAGTAAAATGCAACGTGTCAAATTTTATAGGATATCTATTTATTTAATTTATTTTGATTATCTATTTTTCTTTCTAATTCTTTTATTTTTAATAATTCATCATCTATTTTATCATCAAAATATTCATTCATTCTCTCAATTAACATCTTATCAAACCCTTTTAATTCTTGTACAAAATCATTAAAATCTTCGTTGCTTAATATTTCTTTTTGATAATAATCAACAAATTCAAGCTTAAATTTTTCTTTTTCATCTTTTAATTTTCTAATATTATCTTCATGTTCTTTAATTTTTTCTAAATATAATTGTTCTACTTTATTACTACTCATATTTCTCCCTATCATTTTAAATAAATAATAGAGAATAAAAATTCTCTATTATTTTGAATTATTGCATTGGTACTTGATTAATATTTACGTTTTGATTATACATTTGCGGATTACTAAACGGATTAGATAGTCCAGAATTATATTCATCAATAAAACTATTTATTTGTTTTTGTAGTTTATAAAAAGCAAATACACAACAACCACAGCTAGTGATAATATATACTAAAAAACTACCTATCAATAATAAATAAAAATTAATATTAACTTCTTCTAATGTCATATATGAATTAAAAAGTATATTACCTCCTATACTAAGTACTATTGAAAACCAGGTAAATAATAACACAGGAGGAATTATCCCTCCCACGATAATAAACATTATCATTGATGATGATGTGCTTTTAGCAATACGATATTGTTGATAATAGTTATTAATCTTACTTAATGTTATACATCCTCCAACAATTAGTAAAATATGACAAATAAATGATCCAAAAAATAATACGTTAAATACTATATCAGGTACATAATCAGGATCAAAAACAAAAAATAATATTAAAAGTGATACATATAGTATATTATAGATTAATCCAAAAATTAATACTATTTTTGAGTTAATAAATCTAATAGTATCAGATTTATCTAACTCCTTAGAAATAGTATATAAATACCAAGTATTTAAAAACGGTATTAACATACTAAATCCTGCTCCTACTTCATTAAATTTTTTCATAATACTCCTTTCTTAATTATTTAATTAATTTATAGACATTAAACATCATTAATAATTCAAGCCGTTCGGGATGTTTAATGTCTCCTATTATATATGGAAAAGAAACTAGTTGCATTCCAAGTTCTAATGCGTGTCTTAATATTTTCTTCATTCCTATTTCAATACTAATAGAGAAATCTTGATAAATATAACAACTAATAAAGTCACAAAATTGTAGATATGAAGTATATCTAGTTTTATTACTAACAACTCCATCCTTTACTTCAAAATAGTACTCAATTTTTAAAGTTTCATCCTTGCTTTCCTTAAACGAAAAAGCAAATACACCTGTAGGTTTTAATTTTGATTTTTCTAGTTCCTTAACAATATGGTTGCTGATACTAGATATTTTGTTAATATTGGCTTCAGCTTCAACAATAACAATATTTTCATATGTTCTAATTGGATGAAACTTAGCCGGTGTTGCTAACATCTTTTCCTCCTATAAATACTTCATAACTTACATTTCTAATTTCTGTTTTTGATAAGATGACTACAGATGAAATTTCTTTACCTTTTTTTAGTAGTTGTTCTTTAATTTCTTTAAAATCTAAATTTTTAATTGTTTCTTTAACATGATAATAAAAGTAATCTTTAAACTGTTTTTTATCTAACAATTTAATCCGATCTTGATTTTTACTTACTTCACAATAACTACCAAGTGTATAATAACAATTAATATACTCTAGATTTTCTACATTAAATTCAGCTATTAATGGTGAAATTACTACTAAATTGTTTTCAAAGACATTTTCTTTAATTTTTAAATTTAAGAATTTAAATAAATCATCAAAATTTCCTTTAAATTCATTTTCTACCGTAATACAAATAGGATTATCAATAACTAATGTTTTCTTCATTTTGATTAATTCCTAACATTTCATTACGAACATCTATTAAATCTAGATTATGTCTATCTAAAAATTTTTTTCTTTCTATTCGCAACATAACAACTTTACCAAGTACAAGAAATAAAGATTGAGTAAGAAATCCTAAAATTACCATTAAATGTTCATAACCTATATATGTAGCTGTAAATTTTATATATCCATACATTGCAAATGTTATTCCTGCCATAGAAGAAATTGTTGTTACTGTCGCAATCCTAGAGTTATCAATTTTTAATTTATTGATTCTATTTTTTTCAACCATCATTCCTATTACAAAAAATAAAATACCTAATGATAACAATAAAATTAAATTAAGTTCCGGTATAAAAATATCAAGTCTTTTTAGAGCGTCTACATCACACATATCTATTATAAAAACAAGCATAGAAAGTGCTATTACAGGTATTGCTGTTGATTGTTCTTGAATTATAGGTATCGGGACGTTTTTATTAGTCAATATTATATTTCTAATTGGAAAAATCACTCCAATTAAAATAGAAATAATTAATAACAATAAAATTATTACTTTTTCAATATCAAAAAATATATTTCCACCAAAATCGACATAATTCATTGTTGATAAAGTAACAAATAAAGTAAATGTCCCAAATATCACAAAAAAGATAACGTTAAGAATAAGCCCATTAATAAATTGTTTTTTAGTCAAAGTTTTAAACTTCCTAAAATCACCAAACAAAACTTCTTTTTCTACACTGTAACTTTTATCATTCACCATACTCTACTCTCCTACTAAACTTCTATCCATAACAGCGAATTTCTTGATGTATTACTTGATTCTCCACTGAACCAATCTACTAAATATTGCTTAATTGTTTTCCCATTAAATTCCTTTACATTAAAAACATATGCTAATACAAGAACAACCCCTCCTGCTATTGCTGCTGATGCCCAAAATGGCAGTGTAATACCAAACAGAGTGAATGCAAGACCTGCTACAGCACTACCCGTTATCAATCCTAAAAAATAGTCAACACCTATATCATATAATGTTGCTATAAATGCTTCTTTTAAATCATCCCAACTATTAACATTTGCAAAATTAGAAATAATGTCCAATGCTCCTAATATATTACCTAATGTCTTAACTTTTCCATCTAGCCATTTTCCAGCATTACGAACTGCATCAGAAAACCAATCACACATCTTATTCCAATTATCAACGAAGCTATCAATCCCATCAAATAATTGTTTTAAAAAGTCCCATTCAGACAAATAATTAATAATATCGGTAACATAACCTAAACTGTCATCTGCTTTACCTAGAAAACCTTTTATATCCTTTATACCACCTTTTATATTCTGTAATGTATCATAAAAATTAACAATACTAATATATGCATTTGACAGTGATATTTTTTCTTCAACTACATCATATAAAGTTGTTACTTCTTGTTGATATAATCCACATTTAGCATCAAATAATTGTAAGTTTTCAATTTTCTGATCGTAATAAGAATCTAGATCAAACATTTTTTCCTGTATATCACAAATGGATGCTAAATGCTCTTCTTTTAATTCAGGATATTTAGTAGATAATTTTGTTATATCTTTAATCTGTTCTTTTAACATGAAAATATTATTACTTCTTTCTTTTTCTAATTCTTCTAAGTCTAAATTTTCATTATTACATAAATCTTGATAATCTTGTCTTATTGAATTAGAAATTGTTCCAACTCTTGATGAAGCTTCATCAAAAGCATCTAAAATAGGTAATACTGCCCTATTTGCATAAGATTTAGCTTTTTCAAATGTTTGACTTTGATAACCTTCAGTTTCATTAACTGTAGTATTTATTTTTTCTTTTAAACTTGATACAGTGTTATTATCATTTGTTCCCATATTTAACATCGTTGAACATATAGTATCAATATCACTATAATTATATCTTATACTCATTCATCTCCTTCCTTGATTCTATCTTCTACATTCATAATTTCTTTAGTTGTTTTATTAATTTGTTCATCAAACCAATCAATTATATTATCCGATAGATTCTTATGACTTGCATTCAAATCATCTATTAATTGTTCTAATTTGTGATCATTAAGGTTAGTTTCCAAATTCCTTGTTAAATATTCATCAAAATTATCTCTATCACGTTTTAATGCATCTAACTTATCTTCTAGTTTAATTAATTCCTCTTTTAAACTCATGAATTTCCTTTTGATATACTACCACGAACCAACTCCACCTCCCGAAGAACCAAATCCTCCACCTGAAGTTCCTGGGTTTGAAGAATAACCATCAATTTTATCTTTTGTAGTTTTGTCTTGTTCCTTGAAAAACGGAAAAATATCAGTATATCTATTTTTTAAATCCGTACATACCGTATTAACAGTTTGATTAACCTTATTATGACGCCCAATTAAATTATAATAGAAAACTGTCAAAGATCCATTACTATTAGTAAAACAAGCCTCTGGGTAACTAGGTAAACTATCTGAATCAATCTGGTTTGCTGAATCTAGATAATTATCATCAATCTTAATTCCACTCATAGTTTCCTTTCCTTATATAAATATAATGTTCTAGAGAAGAACTTCTCTTCTCTAGACATTTTTTAATTAACCTTTAATTTTTCCAGCTAAATCGCTATCAAATTGTTCAGAACTTGAAGTTACATCACCTAATTGTTGCGCAATGCTGTTTAAAAGTTCTGTAATTTTGTCAATTGCATCACCTTTAAGCTCTTCGAATTGTTCTTTGTAAGCTTCAGCAGCTTGACCTTCCCAATTTTCGTTGATAGAATTAACTGTATTTTCAATTTTAGTAATTAATTCTTCATACTCATCACGAGCTTGTTCGATTGTTGCTTTATTTTCTTCTAAACCATCATAATCAATACGTAATTGAGCCATATTTATTCCTCCTTTCTTGTGCTTATTTATCCTTACGGTTAAGACCGTGAAGGATACGCACTATTACCATCTTTATTTTTCTTGTTTTGTAAATATATAACTGTCATTAGTCCTGCAGATACTCCGGATAAACCAACAACAATCCATTTTCTATTATCTTTTCTACTTTCAGTTTTTGTTGGTGTTCCGCCGACAATTTGAGCATCAACGTTGTCTAACATGAAACTTACAACCTTGTCATCAACTGTATCTCCATCTTTTACATAATTAAGACCTTGATCCGCTTTTGTTAATTGATCAATGTTATCAGATGTTGTTTTATTAATTGAAGTTACAATACTACTAGTATTATCAGCAATTGTTTGTTGAATATTACTAATATAGTATAGTATTATAGTTGTATTTTCGATTAATGTTGACTCGACATTGCTAACATTACCATCTACTTGAGTAATTAATACATCAATTCCATCAGCTATATCTACTCCTGTTTGAGCAACAAACTGATAGTTAATTGATTTAGCTATACTTTCCTCATAACTATATAAATTACTAGCAAGTGTTGAAGATAATTGAGCGATATAATTTAAATCAACTACTTGATCTTCAATTCCAGTAATATTATCATAAGCAAATAATTGGTTATAAACAACTTCTGGTCCTGATTCAGTTACTTCTACTCGACGAGAGTTAATTGTAATTGGTTCACTACTTCCTTGTTGGTGATCAAAATGTTGACTTAATCCATAATCAAATAAATCTGCTGAGATAGTATTAATATAACTATCAACACTATATTCGATTCCTGTACTACTAAAGTAATTTATAATCTCTTGATTATTGATTACTTGATTAAATGCTTCATCAATTGTAATTTCAGGAGCATTGTTTCTAATTTCTGTTAAATTACTAATAATTACAGCAGATAATTTATTAAATTTAATTTGATTTTCAATATTATCATTATTTGTCGTACTTGTTGTTACAGTAATTGTAATTCTTCCTGTACTTTGATCCGGATATACTGGTGCATCATTATTTACTTGAATCTTTTTACAATTAGTAAATTGATATTCATTACCGATTTTCTTAACTGATACTTGTTTACCATATATCTTGATTTGATCACCATCAATATTTAATATATTGACATAATCATCTCCGATATACTCTACTAATTGATTCTCAATATTTTTAATATTGATATAGCTATTATTTTGTGCCCCAACAATCGGATATACTATTTTATCATTTTTTACTACTAGTTTAGGATTTAATTGTTTTACATATAATTTAGCACTGTTACGATCGATAATAATTTCTAGTTGTGATCCATCTTCACTAGTTAAATTATATCCATTGATTAACTCTAAACTACTTAGTTTCATCTGAAAATATCTCTTATTTTCTAATTGTTTAATTTCTTCGCTAACTACTACAATATTTTCATCAATACTTCTACGATAATCATTTTCATTAGTTAAAATATTAGTTGTTAGTTGATTAACAATATCATCATCAATTAAACCTAATTTAATTAAACTTTCTCTTAATTTAGTATCATCTAATGCTTGAATTTGTGCATCCTTAAGTTCAATTGGCTGAATATAATCTAGATTATTAATTCCATTAATCGTAATTTGTTCTTGTTCAATGTTATTAATTACACCATTAATGTTGTTGGTTACATCATTAACATCGTTTAATAAGGTTGTTATATAACCACTACCTACTAATTGATCTAAACGATTAACAATATCATTAATCTTTGTTAATGTTGGTGTAATAACATCAGGATTCTTTTGATTAATATCATATATTACCATAACTTTTTCTAGATTATTATTAACATTAGTTATCGTTTTTGAAAAGTTTTCAGGAATTATTAAATAACCTGAATAGGTATTATTAGCTAATCCTGATTTAGCATCCGACATATTAGTAGACTGATAATCAACATCTTTGCTAATAATCTTTAAAAATTCTGATCCATAGTTAATTCGACCATTTTTAGTATCTACTCCTTGATCATTATTAACTACTGCTATTTCAGATGATAGCGGACCCTCTACTGCTTTAACCTTGTTATTACCATATAACATTCCTATTAAAAAGGAAGTAATAACTAAGGACACTATCATCATTGAATATAAGGCTTTTTTCTTCATTTATTACCACTCCAATTCTTCATCTTTTAATAAATCTTTGATATTTATTGCTTTAATTCGTTTTCCTTTATACTCTCTAAAACGAGAATTTAAGTATTCTACCATTTCTTTTTCATCAGGAGAAAACCATCCTAATTGAATTACTTTTTCAATCACTCCATGATCAAAATATAAAATATTATCTTGAATTAGACCCTCAGGAACCATACATGCTGAGTAGTCAGCCATTGCCTCTTCAGGTTCATTGATCATTACTCCTCTTCCAATAATCATATACGTTTTTGGATCATTTCTTAATTGAACAACTGTTCCTACTGGTAATATATCCATCTTTTCCATTATTCCTCCACATACTCAGGTACAATTACTCGTGTCATATCTTCATCTAATATTACTATCGCATTTGGCATTTTTGGTAAATTCTTATCAGTAATTGTTGCAATAGTAAATGTTTTTTGTTTTCCTAATACAACTCCACTTTGTGTTGATTTAACAAAACTAACAACATCTTTATTAGTCTCAGTACGCTTATTCATTGAATTTACCCCAAATACAAATTTTACATCAACACTGATTGCATCTTTAAGTAATTGTAATAAATCTGTTTGGTCATTATAGGCATCAATAAACTCATCAATATCATCAATAAATATTACTCGTTCTTCTAGTGTATTAAAGTAGGTACTTAAATTTATAAACTCTCCATTTTCTACCGCTAATGATCCCTCTTCCATTCTAGTTGTTACTAAGTTTTCTAACACTTTAGTAAACTCATTAAAACCTTCAACGGAATTAACATAACGACAGTCTTTATCTCTAAACTCTGATAACGCTAACGATGATGAATCAAATACATATGGATTATTAGTTTGGCTAATAAGTAATTTTAACACATTAGTTTTACCACTCTTACTTGGACCAATAATTGGGAATAAATTAGGTAAAGCTCCAATTCCTAATTGTAATAAGTCCGTTGGTGTTACCCCAATTACTGGACTAGTTACTTCTTCATCCCAATAATCATAGTTCTCTAATAAGTTACTAGTAAAGTGTTGCGGAATACTTGGGATCGGTCTTGGTCTCTTACCAGTATATTTTTCATTAATTTGATTAATTAATAATTTAATATTGTTATTAAAACTGATTAAATCATCAAATTCTACCGGTGTATATACTTGCATTTGATATACATTATCTACCTTAACTAATGCACGACCTTTTTGTTTACTATTAATGTTATATTCAGTTCTACCAATAGCAGAACGTAAATCCGATTCATCAAGCATATAATGCGAGAATCTATTTTTAATGTTATTTAACGCCACTGCCTTAATCATACCAACCTTAGTAGCTGTAATGATTAAACTAATACCTAGACTTGCTCCATCACGACTTACTATCTCAATAAATCCAGGAACTTGCGCATCCACTTCACGAGCAACATCATAATTATCAATAGCAATCATAATTCGTGGTAACTTCTCACCAGTTTCTTGCTCATAAACATCTACATTTTGTACACCTTCCATAAACAGTAATTCTTTTCTTTTTTCCATCTCTTTATTGATGATATTAATAAACTTAGGTAATTTCTCGATATTATTAAATGAGATATAATCAGCAACATGAACAAGTGATTTGAAACTAATTAATCCAGAATTACCGAAATCTAATACATAAAAGTATAATAACTCAGGATTATTTTTTATGGCTAGATCCATAATAATATTAGCCATACTAAATGTCTTACCATAACCACTAGAACCAAAGATTGCTAAATTGTTTTCTTCAGCAAAATTAGGTGCATATACTTCTTGTAACTGTTTATCTGGAATATCAATTAATCCTATATTAATCTTAACATCCACTTTATCAATAGTTGCTAAATCACTAGGTACATAATTATCAAACGCTGGATTGATGATTTTAGATCTTAAACTTGGTAACCAAGCTTTGACAATTTCTTGATAATTACCTTGTTCATGAACAGATTTAACTTCACCGATTACAGCATCTAATTCCGTAATTGCTTTACTGTTTTTAACAGTATCACTTAAATCATCATTAATTAACTGTTCTTGACCTAAATCGTTGATTAAATAGATGTAATCATCTACTTCATCTTCATCAAACTGTTGATGATTATATTTAGCACCACTCCAAGCAGATTGGAATAACTCATAAATCTCATTATTACCAACTTGTAAGTATGCACGACCAGTTTTGGTAATATATGCAGCATCTGGTGTTTTTAATATTTCTTTACTATCAGATTCGTCTTGCACTTTAAGTGCTAACTTAAATTTAGAGTTAGACCAAATTTGATCATCAACTACACCTGTTGGTTTTTGTGTTGCTAATATTAGGTGTACACCTAATGTACGACCAATACGAGCCACACTTACTAACTCTTTCATGAATTCAGGTTGTTCCTTCTTCAGTTCGGCAAACTCATCACTAATGATAAATAAGTGAGGCATCGGTTCTTTTGCTTGACCTTCTTTAAATAACTGATGATATAAATTAATATTATTAACATCATGTTCATTAAAGATACGTTGACGTCTTGCTAACTCAGATTTAATACTAGCTAAAGCACGCATACTTTCTGCACCATCTAAGTTAGTTATCGTTCCAATTAGGTGTGGTAAATCTTTAAATAAATTTGCCATCCCTCCACCTTTAAAGTCGATTAATAAGAAACCAACATCATATGGAGAGAAATTAACTACTAAACTAAGAATATAACTTTGGATAATTTCACTCTTACCACTACCAGTTGTTCCTGCTACTAGTCCATGTGGTCCATGTGCTTTTTCATGTAAATTTAGATACACTAAATCATTTTCAGTACTTTTACCTAACGGTACCGCCATATTTTTATGAATGTTAGCTTTTTGCCAACGAGACTTAATATCTAATTCACTTACTTCTGTAGCATTAAACATTTCTAGGAAAGTTACGATATCTGGAATACTATTAGTAACACCTAACTTATGATCTTTAATCGCTATATGTCTTGATAACATATCATAGTCAACATCACTAGTATCACGTCGTAATTGGTAATTTAATTCTATTCCATTTTCAGCAACTAATACTGCATTATATTTATCTCTAACGTTAACTATCGTTTTTACACTAGCAATTAAATCAGGATATTGTCTAGCACTAATTACTAACGTACACCCTAACTCTGTTCCTTTAGATAAATACTCCATAATTGGATGATTCATAATTAATTTATAATTATCTACAAAGATAATATAATGAGGATAAAACTTAGCTTCTTCTCTCTTTTCAGTTAATTCTAAATCTCTTTGTTTTAAGATTTGATACATTGTTGAAAATACTTGTTCTTTTAATTTTTCATTACTAATATTAGTTCTTAAATTGTATTCATCTAAACAAAAATGTGGTAACCAATCTAAAAATTTAAACTCTTCTTTATTTGATTGGGTTGTTAACATTATCATTTTTACATTATGATATGAATGGAAAAATGATAACTCTAAAATTAAACGTTTAACCTCATCTTGAACTAATTGTTCATCACCAATTATCCCAACATGAGATTGTTTTAAATCGATGGCATTTTGTACGTTATTTATCGTTGTATATTTATCATATACTTTCTTACCTTCCATTGATAAATCATCTTTAACACCCTCGAATTCATCAAACATATATTTTAATTCATAATGAGGATCTTTATCGCTATAACCTACTGATACATATAAGAAGTCCTCATCAATTGTGTCTCGTTCATATAAACGAGGATTATCATTCATAATCATGTATGCTAATTGTGATTGATCAGGGAAGTTATAATTATAAACATCTTTTTCATTTAGATATAGTTCTTCACACTCTTTTCTGGTTCTTAATAAATATTTACTATATGCTTCTTGACGTTCATATGTTAATCTTTTAGCTTCTTTTTTCTCGTGAATAAAAGAAGTAATTGAATAAGCTAATGTTAATGTCGTTGTTAATCCACCAACAATCAACATCGTAGTTCTTTTAGTTAAAATAACCATGGCTATCGAACCAACCATAGCAATTAACGGCGGAATAACTAATTTAATAATTGTCGTTCTAGAAACACCAACTTTAGTTGGTGGAGTTAAGATATCTTTTTCCTCTTCATTGAATTTTTTATATAATCTTGGGCTATTTTCATAGTTAGAGTTAATTTCATTTTTAACACCAATAAATTTTAAGTTAGAATTGGCTAATGGTTTACCTAAACTAATTATCTTGTCTTCATTATAGATGATTACGACATCTCCAATTACTATAGTATCTCCATTATATAAATTAATAGGCTGATTAATATCAACAACATTATTATTAATATAAATCTTATAGTCACTATGTTTAAATGTTAACACTCCGTCCTTGATTATTGCATTAACACCATTTATCTTAATATCTCCACCAGAAAACATTGTCAATTCATTAACACAATCATAGTAGTATCGTTTATTATCTAATACTAAGTACAAATTACCATCTTCTTCAAATAACATGTTTATAGGCACATCAATTAAGTTATTATATTTATTTTGATATTGTAATATATTTTGTTTGTTGAATTTGAATAAAATATCATTAATAGTTAATGATTTTTCAATTACATATTCATTAATGACATTTTCTGTAAAATTCAATACATTTATCATATTTTCCTTTACTTATTATTTAGTTGAAAACCTAATTCTTCAATTTTATTTTCTAAATCTCTAACTCTAGTTTCTTTTTCTTCTGTTGTTAACTTAGTATCTGTTCTAATATACTCTAATTCTTTTAAATAAGAGTAAGCTAAATAATTCTTATCATTGACTTCATAAGCTATTTCTTGTGCCTTTTGATATTGTCCAATTCCAATATACAGCCAATACTTTAATAAGTTAGGGTCAGTATTATAATTTATTTGTGATAAGATATTATCTTTACTACTTTGATCTATTTTTTCTAACTTAATACTACTAACCGCACCAATATATAATATATCTTGTGATAATTTATTAACATTCTTATTTGATAAATATTCTGTTACTTTACTATATTCATCATTAATATAATATGTTTTAATATCACTAATACCTTTAGTATTACTTAAATCATTTGTTAATACTAATCCTGAACCCATACTAATTACTAGTAAGATAGAAACAGCTATAAATATCCATTTATTACGTTTATAGACACTATTTTTAATATCTGAATATTCATACTTTTTAGTATCAGATTCAACTTGTAAGTCTTGAATTAG
This sequence comes from Caryophanales bacterium UBA3375, assembly GCA_002359095.1. GTDB lineage: Bacteria > Bacillota_I > Bacilli_A > UBA3375 > UBA3375 > UBA3375. The sequence goes on along the minus strand of DEQD01000036.1, from coordinate 3,147 downwards.
TGTGTCTTTAATATCATCAATATTATTAAGATTATTATACTTAGATGTTAATGATGATTTATTAAGCAAATCCAATCCTCCATTTAAATAATCTTCGTATGTATATTGATTATTCAATACTGTACCTATACAAGCCTTAAACTTATCAACAAATGAATAATTATTAGTATCACCTTTAATATCACGGATTATTAATTTAACATCAAAATTGTAGTTAACATATAAATTATCTTTATTTAAATCAAAATTAAGAAAACTATCTAACTCTTCTAATTTAGCAACATTAAGTAATAATATATACTTCTCTTCTAAAGATAAATTATAATTGCTTAATAGAAACTTCTCATCTATATCACAATTAAATACTATTTTATCTTCTTCAAAGGTAATTTCACAATCTAATAAATGATCATTTCGTTGTTTGATAGTACTAACATCATAGTCAGTACGTACTACCATATTATTTGCATTAACATATATTTTATTTAATGACATATTAATCTATCCCCCGTTTGTATTCTAGCTTGTTTAAATGTTAATAATGGATTAATATTTTGTTCTAACCTTGATGAATATATACGGGTAACTTTATTAGATATAATTCCGTTTTCTACCAAGATATCAAAAGCTTTAGATATAACTAGTTCTTGATTTAAACTAATTATTAAATCTTTGTTAGTCGTTATAGTAATCTTTATTTTCATCTACTTTCCTTTTACTATTGTTATACTTATTAGTAATAATGATAACTACTAAAATTAATATTAACGCAACTAAAAACAATATTAATATATTACTACTATTATCTTCAATAACATTGTCAGACTTATATTTAATAGTATTCGATTCATTAAATAACTGTTCATAATTTACAGAAATTATTCCTTCGTTATTTGTAAACTTAAAGTTATTAATTATTGCTTCATCATTGTATATCTTATCATCATTAGCAAACAGTTTTTCTTTTACTAAATGGGTGACGTTATTATTTTCACCACCGTTGATCAAATTAATATCTATTACATCTGCAACAACAGGTGTAAATAATAAACACCCCATAACTATAATTATTAATCTTTTCATATTTCCATCACCGACTAAATTAAGTTCATTAAGTATCAGCTCACACCCCAAAAGTGCCTACTTAATAAGTTAGTCATGTATATTATAACATAGTAGTAGTAGTAGTAAAATTTTGGAAATTTTTAAAAATTTCGTAATTTTATCAAGTTTAGAGAACACTGTTTTTTTGTATTCCGCATAAAAAAACCAACCTAAATAGGTTGGTTATTAATTATATTTGGTATCGCAGGTGGGACTTGAACCCACACGACCAAGGTCATGAGATTTTGAGTCTCACATGTCTGCCAATTCCATCACTGCGACATACCAAATATATTATACTACTTTTTTATGATTCAGAACGATATGTTGCAACATTTGTTAAATTAACGTATGAAGCACATTCTTTATCATCTTCTAAATCAGCAGACATTGCTGAAAGAAGTGAAGAGAATTTAACAGTTTCTCCTGGTTTGATTACTATTTTTCTTTCATCTTCAATACTTCCACCTTCCATGTTAGTTGGAATCTCTTCTAAACATAAAATTGTTTCTACTTTTCCAGAGTCATCAAGTCCAGCTACAATATCATCTTGATAGAAATAAGTTAATTCTTTATCAGTAGTGTTAGTCATACTAACATCTCCTGATAATTGTTTACCACTATATTTACCATCAACTAATTTAATGTTTTCAACATTAACATCTAAACCTAGAGTATCTGCTGTAATATAACCTAGAGTATCTTCTGGTATTTCATCAAATGCATAATCTTTTATATTTACTGAATCAATTGACTGATTATAAATATCTTCATATTGTTCAACAACCATTTCTGGTGCAGTTTTAGGATTAAAGATTTCTGTTCTCATTCCATCAATACTACCAAAGTCAAAATCTTTTTGACTATCGTGTTCTTCAATAATCCAGTCATTAGTTGCTTCAGTTCTTACATATGAATTACTGTCTGGATTAATTCCAACAAAATCTATAACACCTATAGGTGTATCTTTTCCTCCAGATGTATATACTGTCATTATTGGTAAATCAATGATGTATTTATTAGAAGTGTTAGATACAACACAATAATCTTCAAATTGATTTTGTCCTTTTACTTCATCAATTATACTTTTACAATTAAAACTAATAGCTTCTTCTACGTTATCAGTTCCACCTTTTTTAGTTCCATTATCTTGTGATTTATTGTTTCCACAAGCTGAAACAGAAAATAAAATAACTAATATTGTTAATATACTAAATAATTTCTTTTTCATTTTTCTCTCCTTTTTTACAACAATTTATTTTAGCATAATAATAATAATAATAATAATAATAATAAATTTTTGGGTATTTAATTAGATACTCTTCCTTTTCTTTCTTTATAACTATAAATCATACAAGATATTGATGCTAACATGAAATAAGTTCCACCTAAAAAAAGAACATAACAAAAAACAATAGGTACTAATTTCTCAATTCTTGTTATAAAACCTATAATACCCAAAACAATTAACGATGCAATTACAAATTTCCAGGAATTTTCGAAATATTTATTGTCAAAACTATATCCTTCCCAATCTTTATCTCTTTGATTGAAATTTGCATCCATAAAATTAATAAAAAAGTTGGTAAATTTATAATAACAAATCAATATTATTATAATTGTTGGAAGCAATAATACTAAAAATATAACTAGAGCATCATTATAACTTACATAAGGAATTAACTCTATAACTACAAACACATAGCTCGTACAAATATTAAAACCATAGAAAAATTCTAATATATAGGTAAATATAGGATGTTTTGAGATTATTTTTCCTGTTTTACTAATAACTAAGTACACTAGAGCATACAGTGTTGCAAAGAAAACAAGAGAAGTAAAAATTGTTGGTACCAAAAAATCTTTATTTGTAATATTGTTAAGATGTTGTATAGGTGATTTAACAGAAAAAAGAGAAGGATATAATGAACAAACAGAAAAAAAAAGAGTTACAGGAATAATTTTTACACCTATTTTATAGTCTCCCCATTCGGAGTACAAGTATTTTATAAAATTCTTCTTGGATGGGTAACCAAAATTTAG
>DEQD01000023.1 GCA_002359095.1 Caryophanales bacterium UBA3375 | reverse complement strand
CAAATTTATATTGACATTTATAAGCTATAATTTTCGCTTTTCTCATCATAGTTATTCTCCTATTATTTATTATTGTTTTCATTTTAATTAACAATTTTATTATAACATATATACTAGATTAATGTTTTCTATACTATCACTATAGCGTGCAAATGTAATGTTGACATTTACAGGTAAAAGCGGTTATTGCATTTGGTAAAAAAAATTCATATTAACGGAAAATTAGGTTATGTATCACCTGAAGAATATAAAAACAATTATAGATACTGTGTCTAAAAAATCGTTACTTCTCCAATATAGTTAAAAACCTATTGTATGAAAAATCGATTCCTCAAATAAGGAATCGATAACAAATAAAAATTATTTATCTTTTTTTCTTCTAAACTTATCAATCACAATATAAGATGCTAGTCCCACACTAATTGTTGATAATGCTACTAGTATTGTACTATTAGATTTACTATCTTTTTGCTCTGGTATGGTTGAACTAGTAACATCTTTCTTTCTATCAATAACAGATTGATCATTTCCAAGTGTTGTTGGGCTAACCATTATCTCTACCACTTGATTATTAGTTACATTTCCATTTCTTGTGTATGCTAATTTTGATGCAAAATCATCTAATAATAAATTACTATTATTAGTTGTAACTAATACTTTAGATTGTAATCCATCAACTCCATTATTAATCTTATCAGTTGTTGATTGATAATACTGTGATATTGCTTGTTGATTATCAGTAATATTATCACTTACTACTTTCTGAGTATCTACTACGTACTCCTCTAGATTATCAAAGGCTTGATTAATTTCATCAACGTTTGCATCCATTGCTTTTACAACTAATTTTTCGTTGTTATTATTATAGAATTCTTGATTAATAGTATCTACTAATTCTTTATAATCATTCAATTTGTTAGTAACATCGGTATTAGTTGCAGATAAACCTGAATTAATTAATGCAATATTATCTGTTACTATTTTTTTATCTTGTTCATAAATTGTTTCTTCCTTATTAACATCTTTTATGTTATCTTCATTAGATAAACTATTAACAAAACTTGAAACAATAATTTCTTTTAAATCATTAATATTATATTGATTAAAATCATAATTTTGAGCTATACTAATAAATTCAGTATTTCTATATTCTATATAGTCAAAAATATCAACAATTTGTAAACCAGAATGTTGGTTAAATTGATTAATAGCAACATCAACATTAGTTTTATAATTATCAACTCTCATTTGAATTAATTCATTTAAGCGTTCTTTACCAAGTATAGCTTGAGATGAATCTAATTCACTAATATATTGATTAACAGCATCAATGTATAAACTATCTAGATAGTATGTCGCATTACTCTTCATAATATGATTATTGTAAGTATTAATCAAACTAGAATTATTATTAATATGATTCAATAGTTCTTCCATTGTTATGTACTGACTATTAGAGGATTCAGCTAATGATTTTTCTTTAACTTTATCAACTTCACCTGTAGTTGAATCTATTTCTATTTTATTTTCTTGTGTATATTCTTTACCATCAATTATAACCGAAACTAATCCGTTCCCAGAAATTTTTATCTTGTCTACACCAAAAGATATTTGATATTTATCAGTTTCAAACTCTATCCATTTTCCGTTATTTAATTTTATTCTCGTATATTTTCCCATCGAATCAACTGTGTTTTTAATATTTGATAATTCAGTCGAATAATCGCTTAGTGCATTAACCTGAATTTCAGGTAACTGGTCCTCAATTACATTTAATTTTTTCTTATAATTTTCCATGACACTTTCGTATATCTCAGTAAATCTATATTCTGGAATATTACTAGGTATCGTCGGTAAATTCAAATGATTGATATCTAAAAATTCAATAAAATCAGAACTACTAATACCTAAAATTGCCTCATCTATATTTGTATTATTAGATTTCACAACATTAACTTGGTCTTGACCAGTATGAAATTCATTTAATACACTATTAACATATATCGTTCCAATTTCTTTATTTAGTTTCATCTCTAAATCTACTATTTGCATCATCACTTCATCTCGCTTATCTGAATTAACAACCCCATAACTTAACATACTCTTAGTTGGTTGACTATTAATTGAAATGATGTTTTGAGAAAAATCTGTTGGAATAACAACAAATCCTCCATATTTACCTGATTGAGCCTCAGATAAGGAAGTGATACTATATTCACTATATTTTCCAATCAGTTGTTGACCATAATTAACCACTTGATCATTTATAGTATACCCTGCATCTTGATTAATAACAGCAAGTTTATCACTTTCTATTACATCCGCTTTAATAACAAATAATCCAGATAATAAGATATACCCTAATAAAAGAATTATTAATGTAAAATTTCTTATCTTCTTCATATAACTCCTACCTTTCTATTGATACTAGTTCATGTATCTATTGTCTTTTATTCATATACCACTTAAATCTATAAATTAACCAAGATAATCCCCAAATAAATAAACTAATACCAATTATATACCCACAAATAAATAAATTCATCAAGTAATAATAACTGTCATTATCTAATATAACTGTAATAAGACAGTATACAAAATCTAGTGTTGTTATGACCATAACTATATTTGCAATAATCTTCATAACTTTACTATAACTTGCATAGTATATATTAACCAACAGTAAGAAAATTATAATTATATTGCATCTACATAAATAACTAATGTCTGATATACCATTTTCTATTAGATATGATGTATTATTTAAAATAAAAATACTTCCCGCACAGATAAGTAATATTTTATTATCAATTATGAAATCCATAAGTGACATACTTTTTCTTATTTTATTTACTATCATTGTTAGAAGAAGAAGATTCATTTGCAATAGATGGTAAGCAAACACCCATGAAGTTAGATTTACAATTGTTTTCTTAATCCAAGTAATAACATAGAACTCATCATACTCTATTGAAGTTAAACGAAGATCAATTAACCAATTCGTCAATTCTCGAAATACTATATTTACTACAACAATACTTAAAATATATAATACTACATATATAACATTTTTTCTTAAATTACTATCTGGAAATCCAACAAATAAAATTGTTAGTAAATTAATCACCGGACAGATAAGAAATATAAGATCAATTAAAGGATAATATACCTCTGGTATAAGGTACAACTCTTTTTCTCTAATTAGAAAAAAAGTCAATAAGAACACTATAGCATTTACAACATTTGTAATTATTAATGATTTTTTAATCATAATCTATTTCCACTCCTACTACAATATCTTCAATTTGTCCAACAATGAATTTCGTTTGATTTTTTAAAATATTAAATATTTCTTTTAATCTTTTTGCAGTTGCACCTTGATTACCATCTATATTTATTGCAAGAAATGAAAATTCGTCATAAATTAATTGCATTTTTGCTAATGCATTATAGTTACTAGAATTTACTGTATAATATGTTCCTGGAGCTAATATAGCTGCCTTTATAACTTTTTTATTTCCTAGTATCGCATCTTTAACAATATTCGTATTTTGTGATTTTTTTAAAATTTCTATCAGAGCTTTTACATAGGTCATTCCTTCATTTAATTTTCGTTCATACTCACCATAGGTGAATCTTTCTATAAGAATATGCCCATCCACAGCATCATATAATTTTTGTAGTTTTTCTACTATAACACCTGCCCATTTTTTCACAAATCCATCCATTTTTATAGAAAAATTTCCAATTTTTTCTTCAAATTGTGATTCAAGAATTTTCTTAGCATTTTCTATTGTTTTATCATCCATATTTATATCAATATATTCACTTGAATAAGAACCTTCTGTTTGAGTGAAATAACTATTATCGGAATTAACAAAGGCATTTTTAACATTTGTTATATGTGTTTTGAATGTTTCTAAATTCTTATTATAGATAGATACATTACCATTTATTACATCAATATATTCAATCAACTTTTCTGGTGTTCCATCTACATATGAATAACCACTAAACAACTTCGGTACTTCCTCGTGCAATTCTTGATCTAATTCTATTAAAAAATTTTTCAAACATAAATCAACTGCATCTATCTCGTCATTTACCAACGTTATGGTTGCATAAAAATCTATATGTGGATTAGTAAATTCCTTTAATATGTTCCACAGTCCTTTTTCAACAAACTTATCAACACTAATAGTTAGTCCTGATAAGAATGCATCTAAAATAACTTGTCGTTCCTGCCCTAATACTTGTTCTTTTCTACTTTCAAGATTATTGTTAAAATCAGTTAATGATCCTTTTGATCCTTCAAGATCTTTAGAAACGTTTGCCACTACAGAAATTCTTTCAGTTATTCCATTATTTAATTCATCCAATGATTGAGGATTAATCTTGATTGCTTCTCCATTTCCAATAGCATTACCTGTTAACAAGTTTTTTGGTAATTTTAGATGTGCTTCTCCTTCACCTTCCTTATCTCTTCGTTGGTGACTTCTAACTATATCTGAAGCTGATGGTCCTCCAGAATGAATAGATATTTGATTACCAGGAACTCTTCCTTCTTTCAATCCTGTTCCCTCTTGAGTATTATTTAATGGATCATTATCACTAATATAATTAGTATATTGACTATTACTTATAATTCCTGTTCCTTCTGGAATCACTGATGGATTTATAGTAACACTTGATAAGTTATTTCTTTGAGTTGCAACATAATTAGCTAGCCCTCCTCCTAAGGAGTTACCTGCTACATAACTAATGTTGTTAATAGGAATTCCATATCCACTGAATTGTCCTGATGATATTTTCTTTTGAAACTCATCAAAAACTCTAACAGCTTCATTAAATTGTGCCGGTTCTACACCTGAAGCTAATTGAGAATCGTTATACCAATCATCAGCTTGCACGCTTCCTTCAAATATTACTGCTGTCTCATATGGAGGATTCATTGAACACACTAACATAGCCTGTGGTTCTGATGTATTTACATCAAGCACCATATATTGTTTGCTAATATCACATGCTTTATTAGCATCTGATATACAGAATGTTTCACCCGGATTAGGCATGTTATATGCTATATTAGTTGACATATAAACTAAATCTTCATGTAACATATTATTCTACCACCTTTCTACTTATTGTCTTTTCAAAAGTAATAGCAGGTAATTCTACTTCATTAGAATTAAAAATTACATAATAATTAAAATATCCCACATTAAATGTCGGTTTTAATTCATTAACTATTACTTCAAAATTATTTTCTTCAATATTTTCTAAATCATCATATTTACATATTCCAATATTAATTGTTTCTTGCTCTTCTGATATATCTTTATAAAATTCCAATAAAAGATTATCATCTGATATCTGATGATTATTCATAAATGCTTCATATAAATTAGAAAAATCTCCTAATGCTGAAACATAAATATTACTCTTATAAAATGATTGAGTTGGTTCATAAATTGTTGAGATATTATCATCAATATAGTGTTCGAGATTAACTTTATGAATTCTAAAAATTAAATAATTTATAATATTTCTTTCAAAGTACATCAAGTCTTTCATTTCATCTAGAATTAACATATTTTCAAAATCACATCTTAGTACATAATTCAATACTAGATTATCATCCTCTTTCCAAGACATAACCACTTGTATACTATCTTTATAAGCTAAAATGAGTTTTATTTCCATTTCTAAATTATATTGTTCTAAAACGGCTTTTTTAGCTCTACTTTCAATGTCATCTTTATGATTTTTAATCAATTCCTGTTTTTTAGGATTTAACGATTCTATGTACTTATCATAATTTAGATCATTAATATTAATTTTCATTTATCTCCTTTTCATTATAAAAAGGCTTTAGGAAAACCTAAAGCCTAAATATTATTTAAGTTTATCAGACATATCTTGGTCTAAGCCTTCTGAATTTGTTAATACAGCATCAATTTGAGTTGCAATATCTTCAATAAAAGTTTTACTGTTAATTAAATTTTTTCTATATGTTGTATATTGTTCTTGATAAGCATTAGCAGTTTTACCTTCCCAATTTTGTGGTAATTCTTTAATTATCTTATCAACAGCAGTAATTGTATCATTTAAATCACTTGCTTTTGATTTTAACTCTTTAGATGCATTTCTTAACTCTTCAATATTTAACTTAATATTCATGCTTATTCCTTTCTAAATCTTCTTAGCATTAATAACATAGTACTAGCTACAATAACCGTTAATAAAGAGATAAATATATTGTTGTCACTACCAGTTTGTACTCCAGAACCGTTAGTAGTTTTTGATGCATCAGTGTTTTGAACAACTGGAGCATTCACTACTGGTTCTTTTACAACTAGTGTTAAGGTTTTTACTACTTGATTATTTCTTGTTAACCCTAAAGCAACATCAATCTTATACTCACCAATTTGTGAATTTACAATTCCATCAAGATCAGATGTATTGGTAACTGCAAATGCTAAATTACTATCAATGGGATTATCAGCACCAATTACTTTGGCACCAAATAAATCCGTCACCATTTTATTAGCATCATACTTGATACTACTCACACCTGTTTCAGGATTCCAATTTCCCATACGTGCTTCTAATTCAGCAGTAGTTAATTCTACATAATCTGTTTTTGTTTCTAATCCTGCCAAATGTGACTGATCTAATGCAACACTATCAGGAACAACAGTAATTCTAACATCTCCACTGTCTGCCCATAGTTTAACACCTTGCTCATCTTCCATTCTAAGAACAAAACCAACTTCAAAAGTTCCAATACCATTTATAGTATTGTCAGCTCCTTCTTGACCTCCTAGAAGTACTGTTAGTTTAGGTTGATATTCCCAATTACCTGGTTCTCCTTTTTCATTTAAGGCTGTAACATTACCATATTTCTTAACTAAATCTACTGTTCCTAACTGAACAAGACATTCTACTCCTGGATCAGCCTCATCACATGTATCATCTACTGGCGGAATCTCACTTTCATTAATTAAGAAATTAGTAGATGACAAAGTTGCTTTTGATGGATCATCATATTGAATTGATGATTGATTATCATCAGATAATGAAGTTTCTCCATTATTTACATCGTTATCTGATGATTTACCTTCTTGATTTCCTTGATTAGATTCTTGATTTATTGCTTCATTTTCATTCGTATTTATCTCTTGGTTATTATTACTAGTATCTATATCTTCACTTGCATATGCATTAACACCAATAATTGGTAATAATGACAATACAAGCATCAATAAAGATAGTTTCTTCATAATACTCCTTTGTAGTAAAATTATTTTGACAAATAAAATGATTATATTTATAATTTATCTTCTTTGTTTTCTGGAGGGGTAACGATTTTTTAGA
>DEQD01000041.1 GCA_002359095.1 Caryophanales bacterium UBA3375 | reverse complement strand
TTTATGTTAGAGTTGTTTCTTACAACAACAAGTTTAAAAACAGAAAACATAGAAATTTTGATAAACTAGATTAAGAACAAATTAAATTATTATACAAGTGTAGGTTTACACAAAAAAGTAAATGGTACCTAATAGAATATAGTTAAAAAATAAGTTAGAAAATAATTTGTAATAAGTAAGCATATTTTAGCACTGAATCCGAACGAACTACTATAAGTAGTTCGTTTTTTATTGGAAATTTTTGTAAAATAATTCCGTTTGATTTGATAAAAAACATAAATACAACCAAGGTTAAAAAATATCTTACTACTACTACTACTATTTGTGTTATACTAAAAAAAATGGATGGATACCAGTTAGAAAGGCAATTTTATGAATTTGTGTTTTGTATTCGGTACAAGACCGGAAGCAATTAAGATGATACCTGTTATTAAGGAAGCAGAAAAAACTGAAGGTGTAAATGTCATCAATATTGTTTCTGGTCAACATCGAGAGATGTTAGATCCTATTTTAGAAACTTTTGAAATAAATGTTGACTATGATTTAAACATAATGCATGAAGGTCAAACATTAACAAGCATAACTGAAAGAATTATTACGGGTTTAGATGAGATATTTAATAATGTTGATATTGATGTTGTTCTAGTACATGGAGATACAACAACAGCACTAGCTAGTGCAATTAGTGCTTTTTATCACCAATTACCAATTGGACATGTAGAAGCAGGTCTTAGAACAAATGATATTTATTCTCCTTTTCCAGAAGAAGCAAATAGACAAATAATAGATATATTAACTGATTATTATTTTTGTCCAACCGAAGTTAGTAAAGATAACCTTTTAAGAGAAGGCAAAAGTGAAGATAAAATATTCGTTGTTGGTAATAGTAGTATTGATATGTTAAAATATACATTAGAAAAAGAATACAATCAAGAATTAATAGCAGGTTTAGAAGATAAAAGAATAATTCTTTTAACAACTCATCGTCGAGAAAATCTAGGTGAAAATATGCAAAACATATTTGAAGCTGTTAATGAGATATGTAAAAGATATGAAGATATTGTTTTTATTTTCCCAATTCATAAAAATCCTAAGATAAGAGAATTAGCTTCTAATATATTAGATAATGATAAACAAATTAGAATAATAGAACCATTAGATGTAATTGATTTTCATCATATAATAAATAAAAGTGAATTAATTTTAACTGATTCTGGAGGAATCCAAGAAGAAGCTCCACACCTAGGTCGTCCAGTATTAGTTTTAAGAGATGCTACAGAACGACCTGAAGGTGTTAGAGCAGGTTGTTTAAAATTAGTAGGAACTAATAAAGAAGATATTTTAAATAACGTAATTAACTTATTAGACAACAAAGAAGAATATAATAAAATGAGTAATGCTTCTAATCCTTATGGAGATGGTACTACTAGTAAACAAATAGTGCAAATACTTATTGAGGGGATAAATGAATAGTGAGATAATAATTTCAATATTTCTTAATATATTTTTGGCAATACTTTTTATATTAACGTTTTGGGCAATGATTACTAATTTATATAACATCTTTTTATCTTTTTTTGGTTGGGGTAAAACCAAAAGAGACTATAAATTAATTAGTCCTGAAACTAGTTTTTTAATTTTAATAGCAGCACATAACGAAGAAGATGTAATTGAAGATACACTAATTAATCTAGAAAAAATTGATTATGATAAAAATTTATATGATATAGTTGTTGTTAGTGATAATTCAACTGATAATACTACTCAGATTTGTAGAGATAGAGGATATAGAGTTGTAGATACAATTCAAAAAGAATTCCCAAGAGAAGGTGTTGGTAAACCTGGTGGTCTACAATACGCACTTAGAGAAATTGGTTTTGAAAATGTAAAAAACAATTATGACCTTCTTATGGTGTTAGATGCAGATAATTATGTTGATAGTAATATACTAACAGAAATTAATTCACAATACCAACACCATAATCATCCAACTTGTATTCAAACTTATTTAGATAGTAAGAATCATGGTTCTGTTCTTAGTGTTGGATATAACTGTGCTTATTTTTATTCTAATAGATTCTTTCAATTATCTAAATATCGATTAGGCTTACCTAACTCTATTGGTGGTACTGGATTCTTTATTAAAACAGATTTCTTAATTGATAGTGGTGGTTTTAACTATAGTTCACTAACTGAAGATTTAGAGATGGAAATAGAGATTGTAGAACAACACGGTAAGGTGTTGTGGAATCACTTTGTTAGAATTTATGATGAAAAACCCGATGATTTAAAAGTAAGTATAAAACAAAGAATCAGATGGGCTCAAGGGCATTGGTATGTTGCTTTTACTAATTTCTTTACTCTTATTAAGTTATTTTTTAAAGAATGGAAATGGAAATATATTGATCAATTAATATATTTATTTGGAATGACTAAGTCAATCCAATTATTATTAATTTTTATATCATTTATATCAGTATTATTAGTATCAATTATTACCCAAAATGGAGTAGTATTAGATAATATAACAATGAATATATCAAACTACCTAACTAACAATATAGTATTATTTGTTATAAGTAATGTTTATGCTTATTTTATGTTATTGCCTTATGCATTACATATGGATGCAAAAGTTGATATTCCATTATATAAAGCAATATTAGGTTTATTGTATATGGGATGGACATATATTTATTGCCAAATAATAGGATTATTTAAATGTAGAAACCAAAAAGTATGGGTGAAAACTCCTCACAAATATACAACAGAATCAAACAAAATTAGTGTTGGTAAAAATAATTAAAAGAAGTCAAACGACTTCTTTTTATAACTTTTTTAATAAATCAACAAGGTTTTATATTTAGAGTTATAATATAAGTGAATAGGAGATAATATGTGTACAGGTATAAGTTTAGGTAACAAAGATTTAGGAATAAATACGTTGTCAAGAACACTTGATTTCGTATTTATGGAAGAAGGTGAAATGGTAGTACTTCCACGCAACTTTACGTGGAAGAGTTTGGCAGATGATAAAGAATATAGTGCTAAATACTCTATGTGTGGTATGGGAAGTAATGTAGCTAACTATATGTTTAATGAAGGGTTAAACGAAAAAGGTTTAGCTGGAGCTATGTTATATTTACCAGGATTTGCTAAATATAACAATGAATTAAGTAATGATAAAATGAATATTGCACCATTTGAAATATTAAAATATTTCTTAACTCAATGTAGTGATGTTAAAGAAGTAATAGAATCAGCTAAAACAATGCATGTTATGGATGTTAAAATTCCACAATTTGATATGGAATTACCAGTTCACTTTATTTTAAGTGATAAAAATGGTGATACGGTTATTATTGAAACAGTAGGTTGTGAAATTCAAATATATGAAGAAAACGTAGGAGTTATGACTAACTCACCATCATATGATTGGCATATGAATAATTTAGCTAATTATTTAAACTTCTCAAGAAACAATCCAAGTGCTACAATAAACGGTGTTGAACTAGCACCAAAAGGTGAAGGATTTGGACTACACCTTCCAGGTGGAGTAAATCCAATGGATCGTTTTGTTAGAGCTGCTATTGGTCGTGAGTTAATGGTTTCTAAAGGACTGATTACAAATCAACAAGAATGTATCTTACATGCCTTTAAATTACTAGACAATGTTTGTATTCCAAAAGGATATATGGATATGCAAGGTCAATGTGATTATAGTATTTATAAAATTTGTATGAGTTGTAATGAATTAAAATATTATTATAAAACATACAAAACAGATACATTAACTGTCTTTGATTTTAATAAATATATTGATGCGACTGAACCTATGCAATTCCCACTTAAAAACGACTTTATTGTTCAAGAAATGTAATTAAATAAAACTAATAACTTATGTTATTAGTTTTATTTTTTAGATTTTCGCACATACATTTTTAATTATAAAAAACCACAAACAAGATTTTATGGTATACTATATATGGATATATGTTCATATAGTAATAAAGGAGAAGCATGAATAAAGTATGTAAAGACCATGAACAATGTAATAAATGTAATAAATATCATCCGCATAATATTGAAGAAGAAAATTATATTGAAATGTCAGTATTATTTAAGATGTTATCAGATCCAACAAGATTAAAAATATTGTCAGTTTTATTAGATGATGAATTATGTGTTTCTGCAATTTGTGAAATACTAGGTGTTTCGCAATCAGCAGTATCACATCAATTAGCAAAATTAAGAGCTAATAAAGTTATTAAAGTTAGAAGTGAAGGAACTAATAAATTTTATTCTTTAGATGATAAACATATTAAAGAGTTATTTGAATGTGGATTTGAACACATTAAGGAGTAATGATGAAATATTTAATATATTATTTAGAAAATCTAGATTGTCCTAATTGTGCTATGGAAGTAGAAGAAGCAGTTAATCAATTAGACTTTGTCGATAGTTGTAATGTTAACTTTGCTACAAAGAAAATATTCATTAATTTAGAAGATAATTCTAAGAGTAATATTAACACTATTATTAGTACTATTTATAGTGTAGATGAAATTAGAGCAGTAGATATTAAGGATAATAAACAAGGTAAAATTAAATTTTTTAGTATTAAAGAAAATTGGAATATTTTATTAGGAGTAATAATTTTTATTATTACTAATATTATTGGTGAAGCTAGTAGTTTATATATACCACTGATATATGTTAGTTATATTGTATTAGGTTATCATTTAATAATAAGTAGTTTTAAAAATATATGTAAAGGAAATATTTTTGATGAAAACTTTTTAATGATGATTGCTACTGTTGGCGCTCTTCTTATTAAACAATATCCAGAAGCTATAGCAGTAATGTTGTTTTATGAAATCGGTGAATTATTTCAAGACTACGCTGTTAGTAAGAGTCGTAAATCTATTGAAGCAGTAATGGATTTACGCAGTGATAAGGTT
Source organism: Caryophanales bacterium UBA3375 (assembly GCA_002359095.1). Taxonomy (GTDB): domain Bacteria; phylum Bacillota_I; class Bacilli_A; order UBA3375; family UBA3375; genus UBA3375. The sequence continues at coordinate 3,106 of DEQD01000041.1, read as the reverse complement.
AGTATTAAACAAGGAGGTGATATCATAACAGTTAGCCCAAGTGATGCTAGTGTTGGTGATGTCATGGTGATAAAACCAGGAGAAAGAGTAGCACTTGATGGAATAATAGTTAAAGGGAATAGTCAAGTAGATACTAGTTCGATAACTGGTGAGTTTGTTCCTATTTGTTTAAAAGAAGATGAAGAAATATTATCAGGATATATTAATCAAACAAATGTAATTGAAGTTAGAATTACTAAACCAGAAGCGGAATCAACAGTATCAAGAATACTTGATTTAGTGCAAAATGCTAATAGTAAGAAAGCTAAAGCTGAGAAGTTTATTACTAAGTTTGCTAAAGTATATACTCCAATAGTTTTTGCGTTAGCTTTAATTATAGCAATAGTACCAAGTATAATTGAACCAGCAAATAGTGTTGCTTGGATTTATAAAGCATTAACCTTCTTAGTTGTTTCTTGTCCTTGTGCATTAGTAATTTCTATACCACTAGCACTATTTGCTGGACTTGGTTGTGCTTCTAAAAATGGAGTATTAATAAAAGGTGGTAATTATTTAGAAGCATTAAATAATGTTGATACCCTAGTGTTTGATAAAACAGGGACAATGACTAAAGGAAAGTTTAGTGTCGTTAATATTACAAGTTTAAGTAATAAAAGTAATGAAGAATTACTTAAGATAGCAGCTCATGGAGAGAGTTATTCAACTCACCCCATAGCTAAAAGTATAGTTAGAGAATATCATCAAAACATTGATAAAACTATTATTAGTAATTATCAAGAAATAGCTGGATATGGGATTAAAGTAGATATAAATAATATTAATTATAAATTAGGGAATGATAAATTTTTAATACAAATAGGAATTGATGTTCCTGAAGTTAAAGATATTGGAAGTGTAGTTTATATTATTGAGAATGATAGTTTACTTGGTTTTATTGTCGTTGGTGATAGTATTAAAGAAACAGCTTCTTTAGCAATTGCTAAATTTAAGGAATTAGGAATTAAAAAAACAGTAATGTTAACTGGAGATAGATTAAATGTAGCTCAGAAAATAAAAGATAAATTAGGAATTGATGAGCTACATGCTCAACTTCTTCCTGACCAAAAAGTAGAAGAAGTTGAGAAACTAATGATAAATAAAACCAATCCAAACAAATTAATTGCCTTTGTTGGTGATGGAATGAATGATGCTCCAGTACTTGCTCGTTCAGATATTGGAATTAGTATGGGAGGGCTTGGTAGTGATGCGGCAATAGAAGCTAGTGATATAGTGTTAATGGAAGATGATCCATTAAGTATTGCTAGAGCAATAGTTATTGCTAAAAAAACAAAAAAAATATTAACTCAAAATATAACATTAACAATAGTTATAAAAGTTATAATTATGATACTTTCTATTTTAGGTATAGCTAATATGTGGTGGGGAGTATTTGGTGATGTAGGAGTTAGTGTGTTAGCAATACTTAATGCAATAAGAGCATTAAATGTTAAAGTAGGATTTTAATACGAGATTAATAGATACAATTAAAAATAAAAAAAGATATTATCAGGATTTTACTCCGCATTTATTAAGGAATCTAATGGTATCGAAGGAAATAGTTTATCTATAACTGAAACTATGATATTACTTTTTGATATTAGTACTAAGTTTAGATTAGATATTGTTAGTTCAAGAGATATAGAAGTATACAATCATAAAGAAGCAATCGATTATATGTTTAAGTATATAGATTGCAAATAGATGGAGGTGTCTATGATATTATTAAATTCCTTACCTATAATAAATGTATTGGGAACTCTATTTTCGTTAAACATTAATCGAGATAGAATTAATTATAGAAGATATTTACTGTTTACAGTTGCAGACACATTATTATTTGGATTGTTTATATTAACTATTTATATATTTAGTGTACGGGTTGTTATAAGACCAATGATACTAGTAATTATGATGTATTTTTGTTTGGCAATGAGTTTCCTAAAACCAAATATAGAATTGTTATCTAAATATTTGTTAAAGATATTAAAAGTTATTGTTATATCAATATTAATAGTGGTAGTATGTTCGATAGTTTTAGTTAATGCTGTTTATTTTATTAGAATGGTTCAACCAGTTGATTTTGTATACGAATCTCCTATTGATATGTTAGCTCTACATATAATAATTTTATTTTGGTTGTTGGTTTTAGGAGTTATATATACAACGAGCATGTTTATTATCAATAAATATCAAGTTAATCAACATAATCAATTTTCAAATATTTGTAAACTAATTATGTTAGTTATGATATTTATTTTAAATAGCATGTATGCTGTTCGTTATAATGAACATGATAATTTGTTCAAATACATGATTATTAACAAAGCATCGTGGTGGGACTATAGCAAGTATCCCGTTGGTAGTAAAACGCATAATAATGCAATGTTAAATAGACTATCAGAATCTATTTATTATGTGGAAGGTAAAGCAGTTGATGAATCTGATAATGCTACAGCTATTACTTTGAATAATTACCAACAACCGATTAAACATATTAATAAAATACGTCATAATAGTTTGTATATTAGTTTTATCCAAAAGGCGGTTTATGAACAAAAGGAATATACGGTTACATTTAGATATAATTATATTAACAATATACAATCACAAGATGAAGATACACAAAGTATAAAAGTTGCAAGAGATGATAATCAACTAATAGTGTTATTGGATCAAGATGTTGAACACAAAGAAGAGAAATAATAATTGATAAAGCGTATGAACAAATCAATAGAAATATATTAAGTAAGGTGTTTAGTTCACAAGTAAAATATGACATCAATCATCTTGGTTATTTTAGTGAAATACTATATAATCCAGATAATCAACAAGATCGAATCGATTACGTTATTAACAATTATTATTACCAATAGTTAACTATATAGTTAGATTATCAGTTAGGAGTATCATGTATTATAAAGGAAATATGTTTTTAGTATATTTTATTACGCTATTAATAATATATGAAATATTAGATTTTAAAATTCGAATCAACATTTTTTTAACAATTAACAAATAAAGAATCAACAAATTATATATCTCTAATTGTCAAGTAAAAGCGAAAATG
>DEQD01000043.1 GCA_002359095.1 Caryophanales bacterium UBA3375 | reverse complement strand
GACAAATTTTCACTCAGTGCTAACACTTCATTTATTTTTTTATAAATAAAAGTTAGTTTTGTGGGCATATGATTATTTTTAAATATTATATAAAAAGAAAGGAACGGATTTCTCCGTTTATGATCATATTTTTTTCATAATTATAATAGCATTAAATTTAATTTACTTAAATTTATTTATAAAAATATTTTAAATGATAGTATAAAAAAATTGCAGTTTGAAGTTGAAAGGTTAAATTACAAATCGAGTAAAAACACGATGAATAGTCGTTTTTTCTATAATTGTGGAAAAATTGATGAAAAATTTTTTGCAAATTTTAAAAAAAAAGGGGTCTAACAATAGTGTAAGGAGCAAAATGAAAGAAGATATTAAGAAATTAGTAAAATCTATCACTAAGAATTATGGAGAAGAAGCGGTGATGGTAATGAATGATGAAGCAACTAAAAATGTAGAAGCTGTATCATCAGGAAGTTTAATTTTGGATAAAGCCATTGGAATTGGAGGATATCCAAAAGGAAGAATAATTGAAATCTATGGACCAGAATCAAGTGGTAAGACTAGTTTAGCACTTCATGCAATTGCTGAAGTGCAAAAACTAGGTGGTCAAGCAGCGTTTGTAGATGCTGAAAACGCACTTGATATCCAATATGCTAAAAATATTGGAATAGATGCAGAAAAATTAATTTTATCACAACCAGATAGTGGAGAACAAGCGCTAGGAATCGTAGAAAAACTAGTTAGTAGTGGTTTAGTTGATATCGTAGTAGTCGATTCAGTAGCAGCCCTTGTTCCTGAAGTAGAATTGTTAGGTGAAATGAGTGATCAAACAATAGGTGCTCAAGCAAGACTTATGAGTAAAGGTCTTAGAAAAATGGTAAAAGCGATTAATCAAAATGACGTAATAGTTATTTTTATTAACCAATTGCGTGAAAAAGTAGGAGTGATTTATGGTAATCCAGAAACTACTTCTGGAGGTAGAGCACTTAAATTCTATTCTTCACTTAGAATAGATATTAGAAGAAGTGAATATCTTAAAAAAGATGGTGATACTGTGGGGATTAAATCAAAGGTTAAAATAGTTAAAAATAAAGTAGCCCCACCGTTTAAAACTGTAGCGATTGATATTATCTATGGAAGTGGGATATCAAAAACTGCAGAATTAGTTGATTTAGCAACAGAATATGGATTAATTGAAAAATCTGGTAGTTGGTATGCCTATAAGGGAGAGAAAATAGCCCAAGGTAGAGATAATGCTATTAGTTATTTAGAAGAAAATCCAGAAATTTTAGAAAATCTTAAAAAAGAATATGGAGAAATGATTTCATAATTATGCTATGATTTCATAATTATGCTATAATATAGGCATAGGAGTTAAAATGAATATTACATTGATAATTAGTTCAATTATTCTAGTAACCCTATTGCTTACAATAATTATAATATTAGTGAATTTATTTAATACAAATAAAAAATTATCTAATAATTTAGCTCAAAAAGAGCAAATTATTAGTAATTTAGAAATGAATACTAATCAATTGGTTAGTCAAATTCAAGAAAAAGAAAATTATATTCAAAAAGTTGATGCACGAGAAAAAGAAATGATTCGTGAACAACAAAGAATTAATCAAGAAGTAGCTAATCAACAGCAAGAGTTAGTTAAAAAAACAGAAGAAGTTAATGAGTATGCTCAAAAACTTCAAAAACAAGAATATTCATTACGTGAACGTGAAGAAATTTTTGCTAAAAAAGTAAAAGATGATTTACTTGTAGTTGCTTCTTTAAATCAAGAAGAAGCAGAACAACGAGTAATGGATGCTATTCGTAGTGAAAAAAGAACTGAAATTTCTCAAGAGCTAGCTAAATTTGAAAATAAACTTAAATTAGAGAAAAAAGAAATAGCACAAAATATTTTATTAAATGCTGCTGAAAATATTTCTGGTAGCGAAGTTAGTGAGAAATTCTCGAAAGTAATTGCTCTGCCTGATGATAATCTTAAAGGAAGATTGATTGGACGTGATGGTAGAAACATTAATTTATTAGAAAATCGTTTAGGAATAAATTTAATCATTGATGAAACACCGGAACAATTTATAATTTCATGTTTTAATCCTGTAAGAAGAGCAATTGCTTCACGTGTATTTGAAATATTATTAAGCAGTGGAGTTATTAATCAATCGTCGATTGAGGAAACAATTGAGCGAGTAGAAAGTGAATTTGATGAACAAATTCTAACAAAAGGAAAAGAAGCAGTTTCAATGTTTGAAATTGAAGATATGGATATTTCACTTGTTAAAAAAATAGGTGGATTATACTATCGTACAAGTTATGGACAAAATGTTTATAATCATACTATTGAAGTTGCTAAAATTGCTGTAAGTATTGCAAACCAATTACAACTTGATGCTCAACTAGCAGCAAGATGTGCTCTTTTACATGATATTGGAAAACTAGATAGCGAAGAAACAGGTTTATCACATGTAGAATTAGGAGTTGGATTTGCTCGTCAAGCTGGTGAAAATGATATTGTTGTTAATGCAATAGCATCTCACCATGGAGATGAAGAATGTGATAACTTATATTCTGTAATTTTAATTATTGCAGATAGTATGTCAGCATCACAATTAGGAGCTCGTCGTGATACACTTGAAACGTTTATTCAACGTGTAGAAGCACTAGAAGAAATTGCTTTATCTGTTGAAGGTGTTGATAAAGCATATGCTCTTAAAGGTGGTAAAGAAATAAGAATTATCGTTAACCCACACGATGTTAAAGATAATCAATTAAAAGCGTTAGCTCATGAGATAAAACATAAAGTAGAAACATCTTTATCTCTACCTACACCGATTACAGTTAATGTACTTCGTGAACAAAGATATATAGCTAATGTTAAAAAAACAGGAATTGAATAAAAGATAGGACTAAGATGGCAAAAGAAACTAAAGATTATGCAAAATATTTTCAAAAACCAGATATGCGTGCAAGTAAAAAAAGAAGTCGTGATGAGGTTAATGTCGTTTATGCAGATTTAGAGTATGATGATCGTATTAAGCAAATAGCTCGTAAATCTAAATTCTATTTACGTACTTATGGATGTCAAATGAATGTCCATGATAGTGAGGTTATTTGTGGGATTCTACAAGAATTAGGTTATCAGCAAACTGAAGATGAAAAAGAAGCTGATTTATTAATCTTTAATACTTGTGCAATTAGAGAAAATGCTGAAAACAAAGTATTTGGTGAAATTTCCCGTCTTAGTTATTTAAAAAAACAAAATCCTGATAAAATTTTTGCAGTTTGTGGATGTATGAGCCAAGAAGAAAGTGTAGTTGAAAAGATTTTAACTAAATATCAATTTATTGATGTAGTATTTGGTACTCATAATATCCATCGTTTACCTGAAATATTAAAACAGGCAGTATTTGATAAACAAAAAGTTATTGAAGTATGGAGTCAAGAAGGGGAGATTATTGAAGAACTTCCTAAAGTAAGAGAACATGACTATAAAGCTTGGGTTAATATTATTTATGGTTGTGATAAGTTCTGTACTTATTGTATTGTACCTTATACTCGTGGTAAAGAACGTTCACGTCATAAAGAAGATGTTTTAGCTGAAATTCAAGAACTTAAAGATAAAGGATACCAAGAAATAACATTACTAGGACAAAATGTAAATGCTTATGGTAAAGATTTAGGTGATGGAAGTTATAAGATGGGACAATTGTTAGAAGATGTAGCTAAAATTGGTATTCCTCGTATTAGATTTATGACTAGTCACCCTTGGGATTTTGATGATTATATGATTGAAGTTATGAATAAATATGAAAATATTATTCCTCATGTTCATTTGCCTGTGCAATCTGGTAATAATGCAATCCTAAAAATTATGGGGCGTAATTATACTAGAGAAGATTATTTAGAGCTATTTGATAAGTTAAATAAAATTAAAGATATTAGTATTACAACAGATATTATTGTTGGATATCCTAATGAAACATATGAACAATTTGAAGATACTCTATCTTTATATGAATATTGTAAATTTGATTCAGCATTTACATTTATCTATTCACCTCGTGAAGGTACACCAGCTGCTAGAATGGAAGATAATGTAAGCATTGAAGAAAAACAAAAACGTTTAACAGAATTAAACAAGATTGTAGATAAATACATGATAAAAACTAATGAAGCACAAATTGGTAAAACGATGAAAGTGTTAGTTGAAGGATGTTCTAAACGTGATGAAAATTATGTATCAGGGTATACACAAAATAATAAACTTGTTATTTTTAAAGGTGATAAATCAATGATTGGTAAAATCTATGATGTTAAAATAACAGGTGCTAGAAGAACAAGTCTTGATGGAGAAGTGGTAGGATTACATGAGTATTAGAATTAATAGTGCTGAAATATTTTATGATGAACTTAAACGTAAATTAGCTAAAAAAAATACGTTAGTTTTAGAATTAAGAGAGTTTTTATTTTATCATCGTAATGATCCTAAATTACTAGATTTTTTAATCAGTAATTTAGCAAACGATGATAAAATAGTAAAACGTAATAGTATGGTAGCTATTTATATCATGGTTAGTAACTTTGATAATAACTTTCAGTTATCTTTAAAAGAAGAAGAGTTATTAATTAAATATATAAATAAATACCAAGTAGATGAAAGTTTAGAAGACATAATTGCGATTGCTAAGGAGAATTAATGACAAGTCAAGATGACATTTTTAAATCGCTAAACATTCAGGTTGATGAAAATCAACCTCTTTGTTTTAAAGAAATAGTTAATGACACAATGAACTGTGCTTTTGATGTTTATTGTGAGTGTGAAAGTATTTTAAGTGTTGATTATTATCAAAACGTTTTAAGTTGTATGGAAAAAAGTTTAGAAGGACAAATTGATAGTATTAAACTATATCTTTGTCCACAAAACAACAACTTAAAAGATGTTGATAAAAAAGTCTTACTTGATTATGTAAATTATTTTTTTAATCAAAATAATAAATTAAAAAATGTTTTAAAACAATTAAATATTCAAAAGATAGAAACTAAAGATAACGACTTAGTAATTGATGTACCTATTATTATTAATCAAACTAGTGTTGATACAATTAATAAATATTTTGTTGTTATTTTAAATCGTTTAGGTTTAGAGTTTAATCAAGTTATGATTAGACAAACTGTTAGCGAAGAAGAGTTTAGAGCTAAAATGAAACAACAACAAGAAGCTTATAATAAACAGGCAAAACGAGAGTCTAAACCACAAACACCAACAAGTTGTAATTTTGGTAATATTCCAAGTAATATGGAAGTAGAACCAATTATTGATATAATTGAAGATCCAATGCCAGAAACTAAATGTTTAGTTTGTGCAGAAATTATTAAAATAGAAATTATTGAAGCTATTTCAAAACGTGGAAATCCATTTACAAAATTGGATTTATTATTGCATGATGATAGCGGAAATATTAAGTGTTCTACATTCTTAAATGATCGAACTAAAGCTAACGCTAAGTTACTTAAAAAAGGAATGGTAGTAAATATAGCGGGTACTGCTAGTGCTAATAAGTTTACCCAAAACCAAAAAGCAATTCAAGATGTTATTGGTTTAGAGTTAGTTTCTGACAAAAAAGAAACTATTACTAGGGTTGATCAAGAAGATGATAAACGTGTGGAACTACATCTACATACTAATATGAGTATGTTAAATGGAGTTAGTAGTATTAGTGATTATGTTGCTATGGCAAAAAGTTTTGGCCACGAAGCAATTGCAATAACAGATCATGATGTAGTTCATGCTTTTCCTGAAGCTGAATCAGCTAGTAAGAAAAATGATATTAAAATGGTTTATGGGGTAGAAGCAAATGTCTTTACTGAACCTAACTTAGTATTTGATCCAACTGATGAAAATATAGATGATATTAAATACTGTGTATTTGATGTAGAGACTACAGGACTTAGTGCAAACTTTAACGAGTTAATTGAAATTGGTGCGGTTATGATGCAAAACAATGAAATTATTGATGAATTTCAGTGTTTTATTAAAATTGATAAACCACTTAGTGAATTTACAACACAATTAACAGGAATTACAGATAAAGATTTAAGTCAAGGTCTAGAATTAAAAGAGGCATTATTACAATTTAAAGAGTGGAGTAAAGATTCTGTATTGGTTGCACATAATGCAACATTTGACCGTCAGTTTCTGGCAAGAAATTATGAACGTGTGTTAAATGAAGAATTAACACAACCAGTAATTGATACATTAGAATTATCTAGATTTGTAAATCCAGAAAGAACATATCATAGTTTAAGTATCTTATCAAAACTATATAGTGTACCAATTGATGAATCATCACATCACCGTGCAGATTATGATGCTAAACAATTAGCTCAAATTTTTGTTAAAATGTTAGATCAATTACGCCAAAAAGACATTCATACATTAAGAGAAATTCAAGAAAGAAATGATGTGTTTGGTAATCGCGGGATGCATAATTTAATTTATGTTAAAAATCAAAAAGGTTTACCTGTTTTATATCAATTAGTTAGTGATGCTAATACTAAATACTTAAATATTAATCCACGAATGAGAGAAAAAGATATTTTAGAAAATAGAGAAAATTTAATCTATGTTGGTGGTGGATGTAGTAATGGTACTATTATTGATGCCTACTTAAATAAAAGTAAAGATGAGTTAATTGATATTATTAACAAATTCGATTACATCGAATTATTACCAGTACCTCAATACCAACCATTAGTAGAAAATGGAACATTAAGTGATTATGAACAAGTAAAAGATATGATTAAAAATATTATCAAATTATGTGATAGTGTTGATAAAAAAGTAGTGCTTAATGGTGATGCGCACTTTACTAATCAAGAATTATTAATTGCTAAAGAAATAGTAAAAGGTAAAACGTATAAACCAAATACTACGAGAAAAATAGATGGTGAAGAAGTATTTGTTGAAAAACAAAAATATAATGAGTGGCGTGAACAAAATAGTCTAAAAAATGAGGATCAATATTTTAAAACAACTTCAGAGATGTTAGAAAGATTTAATTTTATAGATAATGCTAAACAATATATAGTAGATAATCCAAAAGATTTAGTATCTCAAGTAGAAGAAGTTAAAATTATTCCAGATAAGTTATTTACTCCAACAATTGATGGAGTTGATGAAAAAACTCGTAATATGGTATATGAAACAGCTAGAAAAATTTATGGTGAAGAATTACCAGAAATAGTAGAAGCTAGAATTGAAAAAGAATTAAAGGCAATTATCGGTTATGGATATGCAGTAATTTATTATATTTGTTCTAAACTAGTTAAGTATTCTCTAAAAAATGGATACTTAGTTGGTAGTCGAGGAAGTGTAGGTTCTTCATTAGTCGCATTTTTAATGGAAATAAGTGAGGTAAACCCACTTATTCCGCATTACGTATGTCCTAATTGTAAATACTCGGAATTTATTGAGGATGGTAGTGTAGCCTCAGGTTATGACTTAGATATTAAGATGTGTCCGTGTTGTGGAGAAGAGTTAATTAGAGATGGACAAGATATTCCATTTGAAACATTCTTAGGTTTTGAAGGAGATAAGGTACCAGATATTGATCTTAACTTCTCAGGAGAATTCCAAGCGCAAGCACACGACTTTATTCGTAGTAAAGATAAATTAGATGATCCTGAGTTATTTGATGATACGCATGCATATCGAGCTGGAACAATTAGTACCGTAGCCGATAAATATGCATATGCCTATACGAGAAATTACTTTGAATTAATCGATCAAGAAGTTAATAATGCAACAATTGAATATAATTCATTATTATGTTTAGGAATTAAAACCGGAACAGGACAACACCCTGGGGGAGTGATTGTAGTTCCTGAAGAATTATCAATCTTTGGATTTACACCGGTTCAATATCCAGCTAATAAGAAAGAAAGTGCATGGATGACAACTCACTTTGATTTCCATAGTATTCATGATAACTTATTAAAATTTGATATTCTAGGTCACGATGATCCGACAATGCTAAGAAGATTACAATTACTTACAGGAGTAGATCCGCAAAGTATTAATATTACTGATGAGAAAATTATGGAATTATTCTCATCAACTAAGAGTCTTAACTTCGTTGAAGATATCGACCAAGAAATAGGAACTCTAGGAGTTCCTGAGTTTGGAACACAATTTGTTGGTGGAATGCTTAAGAAAACTAAACCTAAAACTTTTGCGGAATTAGTCCAAATTTCAGGTTTATCACACGGTACAGATGTATGGACAGGTAATGCAGAGAGCTTAATTGAATCAGGACAATGTGAGTTAAAAGATGTTATTGGTTGTCGTGATGATATTATGGTATATTTGATGCAAAAAGGACTTAGTCCTAAAGATTCATTTGATATCATGGAAAAAGTACGTAAAGGTAAAGGTGTTAATGAAGATGAGATTCAATTAATGAAAGAAAACAATGTACCAGATTGGTATATTGGATCTTGTCAAAAAATAAAATATATGTTCCCTAAAGCTCACGCTAGTGCATATGTACTAATGGCATTACGTATAGCTTGGTATAAAGTGTATGAACCATTAGCTTATTATTCAGCATACTTCTCATCTAGAATTGAAGATTTTGATGTAGTAAGTATGATATCAGGAATTGAAAAAATTAAACGTAAAATAGATATGGTAACTAAAGGTGAAGTTAAGTTAGCTAATGGTAATGATTTATCTAAAGATAAAAAAGAAAAACTATTAGTGAGTTTAAGAATGTGTCAAGAGATGTTAGCTAGAGGATTTAAATTTTACCGTGTAGATTTAGAAAAATCTAGTGATTTCCAGTTCTTAATTGATGATAAAAAAGACGGATTAATCATTCCATTTAGTGCAGTATCAGGACTAGGTGAGAGCGAGGCACAATCAATTGTTAGAGCTAGGGAAGAACATGCTTTTACTAGTAAAGAGGATTTTAAACAAAGAACTAAAGTTAAAAAACCAACTTATGAAGCATTAGAAATAATGGGAGTATTAGATCATTTACCTGATACTGACCAACAAGATTTATTCTAGGAGAAAATATGGAAAATTGTTTATTTTGTAATATAGCAAATAAAGAAGAGGAAGCTTATATTTTATATGAAAACGATGATGTTATTGTTTTCTTAGATAAGTTTCCAAAAGATGAACATCCAGGACATACGTTAGTTGTTCCTAAAAAACACCAACGATTAATCTATGAAGATGACTTTGATTTTAACATTATTAAAGAAGTTAATAAAACAGCAAGATTATTAATTGATAAACTTAAATGTGATGGAATTAAAGTAGTAAATAACAATGAAAGAATAGCAGATCAAGTAGTAGATCATGTTCATATTCATGTTATTCCTTATTATGAAGATAATAATCATCTTCAATCTAAAAGTTTAGAAGAAATATTAAATATTATTAAAGGATAAATATGAATCTAAACCCGCAACAAGAACAAGCAGTTAATAGTACTAGTAAACAAATAGTAGTATCCGCTGGTGCTGGTAGTGGTAAAACTGCAGTACTTACCCAAAGAATATTAAGATTAATTAAAGAAGGAATTAATCTAGACCAATTAATCGTTATTACTTTTACTAGAGCTAGTGCTAAAGAAATGAAAGAACGATTAATTAAACAATTACCAGAAAAAAGAAACGAAATTGAGAATACAAATGTTACAACATTTGATGGATTCTTTTTAGATTTCGTTTCTAATTTTGGTTATTTAATTGGAGTTGATAATAATATTAGTATTATTAGTGATAATGTACTAAATTATGAAAGATATCGTATTATTGATAATTTAATTAATAATTATCCTAAGCAAGATAGATTAATGGATTTTATTAGTGTATACTTTCATGGAGACAAAGACCAGTTTGTTGATGCAATAGCATCACTTCATAAAACAGTAAGTGATAAAATTAAAGTAGAAGATGTATTTTATGATAATAAAGGAGTTGAAGAAATTGCTTGTCAATTGTTAATTAATAAAATCCAAAATCTAATTAATTATAGTGTTGATACCACAGTTGAAGAATATGGGTTACTTCAAGGTTTATTACAAGAAAATAATTATCTAGAATTAGCTAATAAATATTTAAAAGTTCATAAAGAGTTAAATGGAAGAAAAAAAAGTGTTAAGTTATTAATGGGAGAAAATTTAGATTTATTTGGTGAAATTAAAAAATCAACTAAAGACTTGGCAGAAGCAATTATTAATTGTAGTTTAGATAAAGATAAAGAACAACAATTAAAAGAAGTATATGATTTCTTAATTAAATTTATCAATTTAGTTGATTGTGAGTTAACTAAATTTAAAAAAGAATTAAATAAATATACTTATAAAGATATCATGGAAATGGTAATTAAAATTCTTGATTATGATAATGATTTATCTAAACGTAGTGATTTAGATAAATTCTTAGAAAATATAAAAGAAATTATGGTTGATGAGTACCAAGATACTAATAAACAACAAGATGAAATCTTAGAAAGATTAGTATCAAAAGGAGCTACTTTATTTGTTGTAGGTGATGCTAAGCAATCAATTTATGGTTTTAGAGGAAGTAGTCCAGAGTATTTTAATAATCGAGCAAATAGTGAAGATAGTGAATTAATTAATCTTAATACTAACTATCGTAGTGATGAAAATGTAATTAAAGAAATAAATAATATTTTTAGAGATACAATGACACTTAATTGTGGTCAAGTTGAATATCAAGATGGTCATGAGTTAAAAGCAGGTAAAATTGGTGGACTTAATTTTAAAGAACCAGTTTCAGCAGTGATAATTAATGAAACGGAATTACCTGATGATAGATTTGACAAACTATATTATCAAAGCTATTTAATGATGAAAGATATTAAAGCAAAAAAAGAAGAGTTAGGTTGTAGTTATAGTGATTTTTGTATCTTAGCACCTAAGAAAAATAAGTTTAAATATTTAAAAAGAATATGTAGTTATTTAGATGTTCCAATTAATATTCAAGAAAGTGATCGTAATTTAGAAAATCCAATAGTACAAGTATTTATTAATATAATTAATATTTTAGACAATAAAGATGTTAATTATCATTTATATGCATTACTTAGAAGTTTTATTTATAATATGAATGATAATAATTTATATACCATTTATCATAATATACAAGGTTGTGTATTATATAATGAAGAAGTTAATGATAAAAATGTATTAGATGTTAGAAATAAAATTATTAATATTAAAAATAATATTAATAATTTTGGAATAGATTATGGATTAAAATCAATATTTAGGGAATTTAACTTTGCATCTAACATATATATGTTAGATAAAGATATTGATTTTATCCAAATTATTGATAAAATCAATACCATAATTGATGAATTTGCATCTCATAATTATGATTTAGCAAAAGTAAGAGAAGCGATAACTACTTTAATTGATAAAGAACAATTATCCTTTGAAATTGAAACACCAGAAAAAGAAGATAGTATAACTGCTTGTAGTATTCACTACTCTAAAGGTTTAGAGTTTAAACATATTTATGTTATCGGTTTACAATCAAGACCTAATAGTGAAAAAGATAAGTTTAAATTTAATCTTACTACTGGATTAACTACCAATCTTTATACTGAAGAAGAGGTTGATGATTATAAAGTAGTGGTTGAATATAAAACACTAGATAGTAAAATTCATAATATTCTAGAAACTCAAAATAATGAACATGAAGATATACGTAACTTTTATGTAGCATTAACTCGTAGCGAACAAACAATAAACTTTTATTTAGAAAGATCAATCGATAAAAAGGGAGAGGTAAGTAAATTTAATTCTACAGCACAGTATTTAAATAAATATCCGCTAGTATATAATCAACCATTTTATGAGTTTAAAGAAACCGAATTAAAAGAAATGGAAACTATTTACTTTAGTAAAGTAGAAGATAGTAGTGATTATGAAGTAAATAATGCTGAATCTAGACTAATCACTAAAGAAGTTATAGGTGAAGTTAAAGAAGTTAAACGTGCTAGTAGAAGTGATGTATATATTTTAGATGAAGAAGGTATTAAAAATATTAATCGAGGAGATTATGTTCATAATGTATTATCATTAATTGATTATAAAGATTTAGATAATGTAAAAGTAGAAGATGAACTAATACAATCATATATTGATAATATGAAACAACAAGATATATTTAATAATATAGATGAGTATTATCAAGAAGTAGAATTTTATGATGAAGAAAGTAGTATTCATGGTTTTATCGATTTATTAGTTAAAGATTACAATGGTGTTTATAAAATTATTGATTATAAACTAAGTGATTATGATAAAGAAAAATATGATCAACAATTAAATAGATACTATCATTATCTAAAAACTAAAGTAGGAGATAATATAGAATGTTATCTATATAGTCTAGAAAAAGATAGTGTTAGACAAGTTGAAATTATTGAAGAATAAAAAAATCTAGAGATTAATCTCTAGATTTTTATTATTTACGGTTCTTGATTTCATCAAGTAACATTGTTTTAAACTCATCAAAACTCATAGTTTGTGTATCTTCACTTGAGTAACGTCTAATTGTTACTGTATTATCTTTAACTTCGTTATCACCAATAACTAAAGTATAAGGGATTTTACTCACTTGAGCTTCACGAATTTTTTTATTAAGTTTTTCATCACGATCATCGATTGTGATACGAACGCTTTCATTATTTAATTCTTCAAAGATTTTATCACAGTAATTGATTTGATCTTTGTAGTTATCATAAATCTTAGCAGCTACTGGAATTACATTTACTTGAGTAGGAGATAACCAAGTTGGAAATGCTCCTTTATATTGTTCTAATAATGTAGCAGTCATACGTTCCATCGTAGAAATAATACCACGGTGGATAATAACTGGTCTTTGTTCTTTTTGATCTTGATCAATATATGTTAAATCAAATTTTTGAGGTAATAAGAAGTCTAATTGCACGGTAGCTAAAGTAACATCATGACCTAGGGCAGTTTTAATTTGAATATCTAATTTAGGCCCATAGAATGCTGCTTCATCTAATGCTTCTACATAATCAATACCTGCTTCATTTAGTGCAGCACGTAATTCGTTTTCAGCCATATCCCACATTTGATCATCATCAAAGTATTTTTCTTTATTATTAGGATCTCTTAGAGATAAACGGTAGTAGTTAATATCTAATTTTAAAGTTTCTACTGCATATTTAACTAAGTCTAAAACTTTAGAAAATTCTTCACGAATTTGATCTGGTCTTACAAATAGGTGGGCATCATTTAAACACATGTTACGTACACGTTCAAGTCCTGTTAGAGCACCACTAGCTTCATAACGGTGCATTCCACCAAGTTCAGCAACACGGTATGGTAAGTCACGATAACTTTTTGGTGTGTTTTTATAAATCATCGCATGATGTGGACAACACATTGGACGAAGAACGAATGTTTCATTATCCATTTCAATTGGAGCAAACATATCATCTTTATAATGATCCCAGTGTCCTGAAGTTTCATATAATTGTTTAGTACCAAGAACTGGAGTATATACGTGGTGATATCCACGACGTAATTCTTCTTCTTTAATGAATTTTTCTAATTCATAACGGATAGTAGCACCATTAGGTAACCATAATGGTAAACCAGCACCAGTTTCTTGGGTGAAAGTAAAGATACCTAATTCTTTACCTAATTTACGGTGATCTCTATTTTTACGATCTTCTAATATTTGCAGGTGGTTATCTAATTGTTCTTTAGTAAACCAACTAGTACCATAAATACGTTGAAGCATTTTATTATTGCTATCACCTAACCAGTAAGCTCCAGCAATACTAAGTAATTTAAAGTGTTTAATACGTTTAGTATTATCAACATGGATTCCACGACATAGGTCGATGAAGTCTCCTTGTTGATAAATAGTAATAACTTCTCCATTATTATGAATTTTATCTATTAAGTATAATTTATACGGATTGTCTTTAAACAACTCTTTAGCTTCTTCATAACTAACTTCTTTATGAGTAAAGTCTAGAGCATTAGCTGCAATTTTTTGCATTTCTTTTTCAATTTTAATTAAATCTTCTTCTTTAATTTCATTATCTGCATCAATATCGTAATAAAAACCTTCTTCTGTACTAGGTCCAATTGTAAATTTTGCATTTGGAAATAATCTTTGAATTGCTTGTGCCATTACATGAGCAGTAGAGTGATTTAGAATATGAAAACCATTATCTAAATCATCAGTAGTAATTAAAATAATGTTACTATCTTCATTAATTGGATCGTGCAAATCCTGTTCCTTATCATTGACAATACCAGCAATACATTTTTTAGCAAGTGAAGAAGAAATAGTACTTGCTATTTCATATAAACTAACTCCGTTATCGAATTCTCTTACACTTTGATCTGGAAATGTTATTTTAATCATAATTCTCCTTGTCTATTGTATTATACCATAAATACTATTATTAATAATAGAGTAAATATACTAATACTAATTAATTTTAATTTTTCTAGATAAAACATTTAATAATTTTAGATTGTGATAAAATAGAGTAGGTAATTTTTAGAATTAAAAATATATATTCATAAAAAATGGAGGAATATAATATATGAGTGATAAACAATTAGGTGAAAAAATTGTTGAGTTAATTGGTGGGAAAGATAATATTGTATCAATTGCTCACTGTGCAACTAGATTACGTATAGTATTAAAAGATGATAGTCTAGTTAAAAATAAAGAGATTGAAGAATTAGCAGATGTTAAAGGTGTTTTTAACGCTAATGGTCAATTTCAAATTATTTTAGGTTCTGGATTAGTAAATCGTGTATGTAATTCTATTCAAAGTGATTTAGGGTTAAATACAAATGAAGAAGTAAAACCAGAACCTAAAACACAAGGGAAAAAGAACTTAATGTATTACATTAATTTATTTATTAAAACATTAAGTGATATTTTCGTTCCTATTATTCCAGCTATCGTTGCTTGTGGTTTATTAATGGGACTTAATAATATTTTAAAAGGAAATTTCTTTGGTACTGAAGCAGCACCTTTAAGTATTATTGATTTAAACCCTCAAGTAAAAGGTTTAGCAGAGATGATTAATACATTCTCAAGTGCTTCCTTTACATTCTTGCCAATATTAATTGGATTTAGTGCAACTAAAAAATTTGGTGGAAATCCATATTTAGGGGCTGCTCTAGGTATGGTAATGGTTCATCCAGATGTTATGAATGCTTATGACATTGGGAAAGAAACTCCAGAAGTATGGAACATCTTTGGGATGAGTATTGAAAAAATTGGATATCAAGGTACTGTATTACCAATTTTAGTTAGTTCATTTATTTTAGCTAATATTGAAAAAGGATTACATAAAATAACACCAACATGGTTAGATAACTTAACTACACCACTTATTTCAATTTTATTTACATCATTTGTAACATACGCTTTCATTGGACCAGTATTAAGAGAAGCAGGATTTATGTTAGCTGATGGTATCCAATGGTTATATAACACATTAGGAGCATTTGGTGGATTTATCTTTGGTGTTATTTATGCACCAATTGCAATTACTGGTATGCACCATAGTTTTATTCCAATAGAAACACAATTAATTGCTGATGTTGCAACAACAGGTGGTTCATTCATCTTTATTACTGCTAGTATGAACAATGTAGCACAAGGTGCTGCAGTACTAGCTACATTTATGTTAACTAAAAATAAAAAACTTAAATCTTTATGTTTACCTTCAGGAGCATCAGCTTTATTAGGAATTACTGAACCAGCGATGTTTGGGGTTAACTTAAGATTAAAATATCCTTTCTTTGGAGCTTTAATTGGTGCCGGTGTTGGTAGTGCTTGGTGTGCATTCCATTCAATTTTAGCTCAAGCAATGGGTGCTGCAGGAATTCCTGGATTCTTATCAGTATTACCAGCTCAATGGGGTAACTTTGCAATTGGTTTAATCTTAGCAATGGTAAGTTCAGTTGTAGCAACTATTGTATTATCAAAAGTAATGAAATCAGATGATGGAGTAAACTAATATGTTAGATATGAGATATCAAGGAATTGATTTAAAAACATATAAACGTGAAAAGAAAACATTAAATAAAATGGTTGACGATAAGTATCGTCAATCTTTTCACATTATGCCAGATGTAGGATGGCTTAATGATCCAAATGGATTGCATGAAATAAATGGTGTAAAACACATTTATTTCCAGTATGCACCATTTGATGTTAATGGTAAATACTACAAAATGTGGGGACATGTAAGCACTAAAGATTATATTAATTATGATTGGCATGAACCTTTTATCTTAAATGATTATGTTAGAGATTTACACGGTGCTTATTCAGGTAGTGCATATCTTAATAATGGAAAAGTAGAATTCTATTATACAGGTAATGTTAAAAAAATGGATAAAGACTATGATTATATTAATGAAGGTAGAGAACAAAATGTTATTAAAATAGTAAGTAATGATAGTTTTGATACTACACATAAACAATTAATTATGGATAATAATGATTATCCTTCTGATATGTCTTGTCATGTACGTGATCCTAAAATCTTTAATGTAAATGATAAAAGATATATGATTTTAGGAGCACGTGATGTTAATTCTAAAGGAATGGCGTTATTATATGTTGATAATGGTAATGATGATTGGCAACTAGTTAATCGTATTACAACTGATGAAACATTTGGATATATGTGGGAATGTCCTGACTTTGTAACAGTTGATGGACATCAAATAATTATTTGTTGTCCACAAGGAATCCAAACTCAAGGATATCATTATCAAAATGTTCATAGTTGTGGTTACTTTGATATTAATTATGATTTTAATAATCATAATTACGATATTAAAGACTTCCATGAACTAGATTATGGATTTGATTTTTATGCTCCACAAACTTTTATTAATGAAGAGGGAGATAATATCTTAATTGGTTGGTTAGGTATTCCAGAAGCTGATTACCACAACTTAGAAAACACATTAGAGTGGCAACACTGTTTAACAATTCCTCGTAAATTAGAGTATAAAAATGATAAGTTATACCAAGTACCTGTTAAAGAATTAGAAAATTTAAGAAAAGAAAATGTTGATTATCATAATTATAAGAAAGCTAGTTATGAATTATTAATTAACAACATTAATGGTAATGGTGTGATTAACTTTACTAACGAGGTAAAATTAATTATTGAAAATAATCTAATTACATTAGATTTAGGTACTAAAGGTGATGGTAGAGATAAACGTTATCTTGAAGTAGAAAATTTAGATAGTTTGAGAATATATGTAGATAATTCATCATTAGAAATCTTTGTAAACGGTGGTGAGTATGTAATGACTTCACGTTTATTTGATTTAGAGTATAATTTAAATATTAATTTAGATTCTCAAGTAGTATTATATCCACTAAATAGTATTACAATTAATAATAAGGAAGTATTATGAAAAAAGTATTAACAATTGGAGAAGCGATAATTGATTTTATTCCAAAACAAAAAGGTAAAGGTTTAAAAGATGTAGAAACTTTTAATAAAAAAGCAGGAGGAGCTCCAGCAAACGTTGCTGGTGGGATTGCTAAATTAGGTGGAGATTCTATCTTTATAACACAAGTAGGTCAAGATGGATTTGGAGATTTCTTAATTGAAGAAATAGCTAAAGTAGGAGTAGATACTACTTATATTAATCAAACTCCAGATTATGATACATCACTAGCATTTGTTGCTTTAGATGAAAGTGGAGAACGTGATTTTATCTTTTTTAGAAAACATGCCGCTGATTTAGCTCTAGATTTTACTAATGTAGATATTGATAATATTGATTATGATATTCTTCATTTTTGTAGTGTAAGTTTAGTTGATTCACCAATGAAAGATACTCATATCAACTTAATTAAACACGCTAAAGAACAAAATAAATTAGTTAGTTTTGATCCAAATCTACGTCTTAACTTATGGCCTGATACAAAGAGTTGTATTGATACAGTTAATGAATTTATTAAATATAGTGATATCTTAAAAATTAGTGATGATGAATTAGAACTTATTTTTGGCACTAATGATGTTGATCAAGTAGCTAAAGAGTTAATTGATAATGGTTTATCAATTTTAATCTATACAATGGGTGGAGCTGGAAGTAGAGTTTATACTTCTCTAGGTTCTAAAGAAGTAGCAGGAAGAAAAGTTGAAGTAGTAGATACTACAGGAGCTGGTGATAGCTTTATTGCGGCGTTTTTATACCAACTTAGTTTAGTAGATGAGTTTGATATTGATTATTTAGAACAAGCTCTTGATTTTGCTAACCATTATGCTTCAATCACTACAACAAAACCTGGAGCAATTGAAGCAATGGCTACTAAAGAAGAAATGGAAGCCTTAAGATAATAAATTTATAATAAGAAAATCGTGTTTTAACAAACACGATTTTTTTAAATTTTATTTATTGGTGGAGGTGATGGGAGTTGAACCCATGTCCAAAAACGCCTACCTATTAGCTTCTACGATGTGTAGTTAGTTAAGTAAGTTTAAAACTACTCCAAAGTAACTAACAACTAAAGTAGTAGTTCGAGTATTTAAAATTTAAGAATATAAGCAATACAATTATATTCCGAGTTCTATAACCGACAGTACTCTACTATACTAGAACGATACAGTAGGACTGGTGCAGACTTATACTATGCTGCAGCTAAATTTCTATTAAAGTTTCCGATTATTTTCGGTTGTGAGTATTACGTACTCAATCGACACGCAACTAATAGATAACAGCATTCTTGTCGAAACCGTGACACCCCCAATAAATATATAACATTATATTATATATATAATATTATATCATATTTAAAATATGGTATAATACTATATGTTATAATTGAAAGGAAGTAATATGAAAAAATTAATAATGAATTTAATGATGTTATTTGTACTATTAACACCAATAACATTACAAGCTGATAGTACTACAAGTACTAAAGAAACTTATCAAGAAGGAAGTATTGTAAATGATGTAGATGCAGGTACAATCATCGAAATGGATTTAACTTTTACAACTGAAGGTGTTGAGGTTGAAGGTTTCATGGGAATTAATTTAAATTTATTTAAAGAACAACTTAAAAAAGCAGGGGCAGAAATGTCAGATGATGATATTATCAATTCAATTAAAAGTATTATGCCTAGTGCTAAAATTATAGAAATTGATGGAACTAAAGTAATTCGTTGTTTTGATTCTATGGATTTAGAAGAATTAGCAGATGAAGATATGGATATGAGTGATTTAGTTAACTCTGATGGAACATTAAACTTAAATAATGCTGAAATTGATATACCATTAGGAGATTTACAAGAAGTATCTAATTCTAGTTATAGTTTAAGTAGAAAATTTGGTAATGTCTCAGATATTAATTCAATTAGTGTGGGATTAAAAATTAATGTTGAGGAAGGTTATAAAATAGTAGATAATAGTGTAGGTACAATTGAAGATGGTTCTTTAGTTTATGCTACTACTGATTATGATGGAATTGATGATGTAACTTTTACTATTAAAAAAGATACTATTTTTACTACTGAACTATTATTACTTATTGGTGGTATTATACTTTTAATTGTTTTAATTGTAATTATTGTAATTTTAGTTAAAGCAAGTAAGAAAAATAAAAACCAGCCACAAGGACCTGTTGGACCTAACCCAGTTGGGCCAATGAATCCTAACCCTAATATGCCAATTAATAATCAAGGAGTTAAACCTAATAATCAAAATGTGATGCCAACACAACAACCACAATCACCACAAATGAATCAAGTTAATAATCCACAGGTTCAACCTATGGTTAAACCAAATCCACAAGTAATGGATCAAAGAATGGATAATGTTCAACCGATTAACCAACAAAAAGTTAAACCAATGATGAATCAGGTTAATCAACCACAAGGGCAACCAACACCTCAAGTTGGTGGAGGACAAGTGGGTGTTCAAACTCCAGTTCAAAAAGTTAAACCTAGCATGGACAATGTGAGTCAATCTCAAATCAAACCAAATCCACAAGTTGTAAACCAACAACCAGTAGGGCAACCAGTTGTTAAACCACAAATTACTCCAAATCCACAGGTAGTAACAAACAATGTTGAGATTAACCAACAACCAGGTTCTGTTAACCACAATAATCCATTAGAAAAACCAGTTGTTAATAATAACCAAAATCAAGATGTTAACAATGGGTTAAATAATTAATAATGAAGTTCTACTTAGGTAGAACTTTTTTATTTACTTTCAAAAATTACCACCATCAACAATTGAATGGGAATAATTAATATGTTATAATAAGAATAAGGAGATATTATGACATTTGAATTTATAATGACTTTCATTGGAGGATTAATAATAGGTGCAGCAATTGGATTTTTTGGTGCACGTCACTTAATTAAGAAAAACTTTGAAAATAATCCAAGTGCAATGCTTCCAGATGAAGTGTTAAAAGCATTATTACAAAGTACTGGACAAACTCCAAATGCTAAAAAATTAAAAATGATGAGAAAACAAATGAATGATGCTGCTAAAAAAAATAAGTAATCAGGAGATTACTTATTTTTTTAGTTCCAATCAATTGGTTTATAATTATATTTAATTAATGCATCGTTAATTTGATTAAAGATATGAGCATCAAAAAAACCACGATATGCACTTAAAGGTGAAGGATGTGGTGCACTAATAATAGTATTGTTATCTTCATTAATTAGTTTTTTAAAACTAAGGGCATAGTTACCTAATAAAACAAAGATAACTTTCCCACGATTAGATAATGATGTTATCACATCATTACTCATATCTTGCCAACCAATATTAAGATGAGATTTAGGATTTTGACTATTATAAGTTAAACAAGTATTTAAAAGTAACACTCCTTGTTTAGCCCAGGAAGATAAATCACCATTAGTTCTAGTTATGTTTAAATCAATCTCTAGAGCCTTAAAGATGTTGATTAGACTTTTAGGTAAATTGTTATTACGATTTACACTAAAAGCCAAACCACAAGCATCATCTTTATTGGGATAAGGATCTTGCCCAATAAAGACTACTTTAACATCATTAAATGCTGTTAAATTAAAAGCTCTAAAGACATTATCATAACTAGGATAGTAATAGTCTTGATAGTTGTTTAATAAATCTTTAATTTCATCAGTTAAATTTAAATTATATCCATTAATATTCATAATTACCTCTAGTAATATTATACTAAAAAGGAGCTTAAATGAAAAAGCAAAGGTCTAATATATTTAAAGAATTAAATGAAGTAGTAAATCAAGTTACAAAAGCAATATTTGTAACATTAATTGTTGGTATATTTTTTGCAGAACTTGGTAGTTTAATTAATAATGAAGAAATATCTACATTATTAATTAAAATAGGGACAATTGCTAAACTACTTACCGGTCCTGCAATAGGTGTTGCTATTGGTACAACACTTAGTAAAAATCAAATAGTGATCTATACATCAGCAATAGTAGGAGCACTTAGTGCTGGAACTTTTAAAGGTGAAGTTCCAACATCAGGAGATCCACTATCAGCAATTATTGTAACAACTGTTGTTGTTTATATTATTAGAATGATAGCTAAAGGTAATTTTTATGATATGTTATTAGTTCCAATTGTAGCATTAATATTAGGACAAATATTGTTATTTGCTTATACACCAATTGGCGTTATTGTAACGCAAATCGGAATATTTGTTAACACAAATGTTAATAATATGCCACTTGTTGTTATTCCGATATTAGCAACTTTACTTGGTATTTTTATGACTGGACCATTTAGTAGTGTGTTATTTGCTATTTTACTAGGTTTAGAAGGTAAACTATCTTTTGTTGGTCTTTGTGCTACTTGTGCAACAATGATGAGTTATGGAATTATGGGATTAAAAGATAATGGGATAGCTAAAAGCTTAGTAGTGTTTTTTGGAACACCAAAATTACAGTTTGCTAATACGTTAAAAAACAAATGGTTGTTTCTACCAACAATGATAGCAAGCATTGTTGCTTCGCTTGCTGGTTGGTTTTTAACTAATTATCAAGCAACTAAGGAAGTTGCTGGACTTGGTTGGTGTATGGTAACAGGAGTACTAACCACTATTACCCAAAACCAACAAATAATGAATATTGGATTGTTACTTACAATTTTAGTAATCATTCCAATTGTTATTGGAATGATAGGATATATTATGTTATCTAAGTTTAATTTAATTAAAAAAGGAGATTTAAAATTAAGTTAATATGAAAGATTATAATAAGATTTGTACTACGATATTTGTCGATAGTGAATTTAAAGGTGTAAAAGAAGTTGAAAGAAGTATTATTAAAAACTATCGTAAGGAGATTTATTCTCCTTTTGTTCGTGCAATTAAAGATTATCAGATGATTGAAGAAGGAGATAAGATTGCTGTATGTATCTCTGGAGGTAAAGATAGTTTACTACTTGCTAAATGTATTGAGATATTACATCGTTATAGTATTATTAAGTTTGATGTTGAATATATTGCGATGAATCCTGGATTTAATGATAGTAATTATAATTTATTAGTAGAAAATTGTAAGAAATTACAAATACCTGTTAAAATATTTGATACTGATATCTTTGCAGTAGCCAATAAGATTAGTCAAGAGTATCCATGTTATATTTGTGCTAAAAGAAGACGGGGAGCATTGTATAATTATGCTCAAGAATTAGGTTGTAATAAAATAGCATTAGGACACCATTATGATGACATTATTGAAACAACAATGCTTAATGTATTGTATGGTGGATGTTATGGAGGAATGCTTCCGCGTTTAGAAGCAGATAACTATAGTGGGATGGAATTAATTCGACCGCTTTGTTATATACGAGAAAAAGATATTATTAGATATACGAAAGCTAATGGAGTCCAACCCATGAATTGTGGGTGTACAGTTGCTGCTAAAAAGACATCATCAAAACGTAAGTTTGTTAAAGACTTATTAAAAGAACTTAGAAAAGAAGATCCATTAATTGATAAATCAATTTTTGCTTCTACTAAAAATGTCCATCTAGATACAGTAGAGCAATTTAAGTTTAGAGGTAAACGTTATAACTATCTAGATTTTTTAGGAGTACATGATGAAGACTAAAGCAATATTTTATGTACTAATAACATTAATAAGTAATATAATTTTGTCATCAGTTAAGATATTAATTGGAATACTTACAGGAAGTATTGCCATCATGGCTGATGGGATTAATAATTTAACTGATGCAATGACTAATATTATTGGAATTATAAGTATTAAGATTAGTAATAAACCAGCTGATCGTGAACATCCATTTGGACATGCTCGAGTTGAGTATATAGCTAGTATTATTATTGCCATGTTTATTATTTTTTCAGGGATTAGTTTTTTAGCTGAAAGTATTAAATGTATTATTAATCCAAATGTAGTGGAGTATGATCTTATTGTATTTATTATATTAATTATTAGTATCTTAGTTAAAATAGGTTTGTATTTTTATAACCAAAAAGGTTATAAAAATACAAATAATATGATCTTAAAATCAATTAGTTATGATTCACTAAGTGATTGTTTAACAACTAGCGTTATTATAATAGCTATTTTGATTGGTTTGATACTAAATATAAGTGTAGATGGTTATATTGGTATTGGTGTTAGTATCTATATTATGTATTCAGGAATCAAAATTATTAAAGAAGAAAGTGATGTGTTATTAGGTAGTAAACCAGATCCTAGTTTAGAAAATGCTATTATAAATATTGTTAAACAAAATAAAGAAGTATTAGATGTTCATGATTTAATTATTCATAGTTATGGAAGAAGTAAAAAATATGCAACTATCCATGTATGTATGGATGGAAGTAAGGATGTTTATTATTTACATGAAATAATAGATAGTATTGAACGAATAATTAAAACAACATTAGGTGTTGATTTAATTATTCATCTAGATCCGATGAAAGTAGATGATCAAACTAATAAGGAAATTTGGAAAATTTTAAATGAAATAACTAAAGATCATGAGAATATTATTGAGTTTCATGATATGCGAGTAGTAGATAAACATGATCAAGAGTATATCTATGTTGATGCATTAATTAAATATGATACCAAAATTGATGTTAAAATGATAAGTAACATTATTAATAGTAGCTTAGATAAAGATTATATTATTAATATTACAATAGATTATAAATAGGATATATGAGTTTAGAAATAGTATTTGAAGTATTATGAGGTGAGAAATTGGTTGTATTGCCATTTTATTTGAGTTATTTCCAATAGCATTTGAATCTTACAAAGATAAATATTATTTAGGTGTTAATGTCAACAAAGTGTTGTTTAAGCAATTACATGCGGGTATTAGTTTGCTAGTTTTACTGATACTTAATATAGTAGTTCTTTTTTTGGTTACTTACCTGTTAATAAAGTAACAGTATTACAAATTTATTTATCATTTTTCATTATTTTATTATGTTGATGATGCATTTTTATTATTAAATGTAGATGGAAGAATTAAAAAGAGTTCTTGTGAAAATGATGAAAAAAATGAAGAATTAGAACCAGTAGTGAATGTAAAAAACAATAAATAATTATATAAAAATTACCCACAAATGGTAATTTTTTTAGATATTTAACATTTATTTTTTAAAAGAGGTAAAATAAAAATGTATATTATTGAGGAGCATTTTTGAAAAATAAACCATATAAGTTTATAGTAATACTTATTTTATTAGTATTAATAGCATTATGTAAATTATTTAATTTAGATAATGGTTTTAGTTTTCTTTTAGGGTTTATTTTTTCTTATATTCTAATTTTATTATTGGAGTTTAAGAAAAAATACTTTAACAAAAATTTATCAACATATAAACTAAATTCTAAGATTAATATTTTATGTTATATGATTTGTTTATTCGTTATTGTATTAACAAAAAATATCTTTATTTTATTAGGTTTTAGTTGTAACGTTGTTATTGCTCGTTTGATTATATACAAAGAGTTTAAAAAGCTAATATGTGAGGAAGATTGTGGATGTAAATAGTATATTATCATTTGTGGTTACCGAAAAAAAAACAATAGCCATAGTTGGTGCTTTTGTTTTGCTTTCAATTCTAATGATTGCAATGGGGATTAGCTTTAAACGTAGTGATCCTCTAAAACCTAAGGGTAGATTTTTAATGTTTAGTGAATGGTTAATGGAGTATTTCTTAAACTTCACTAAAGATATTATTGGTGCAAAAGAAGAAAGAAAGTTTACACCACTAACAATTTGTATTTTTACTTCAATATTTTTAACAAATATTGCAGGTCTATTCTTGCTAGAAGAAGGGGCGTTTGCCAATCCAATTTACCCATTTGTGTGGAGTATAGGAATGTTTCTAGTGTGGAATTCGTATGCAATCATTAAAATCGGTCCAGTTAAGTTTATTAAAGATATATTTACACCAGTGTTGCTTGCACCAATTGAGATTATTGGGTTATTAACAAAACCAATGTCAATGGGGTTACGTTTAATCGGTAACATTTCAGCAGGTAGTGCAATAATGATGCTATTTTGGAGTGTGCCTGCGGTGTTATTTAATGCGATTGGTAATATTCCAGAGTTAGGTAATCCGTTTTTTGCTACACCAATAGGTGCTATTTGTGGAATCTTATTATCTG
Source organism: Caryophanales bacterium UBA3375 (assembly GCA_002359095.1). Lineage (GTDB taxonomy): Bacteria > Bacillota_I > Bacilli_A > UBA3375 > UBA3375 > UBA3375. The sequence continues at coordinate 6,352 of DEQD01000043.1, read as the reverse complement.
TAGTAGGAGCAGCTCTTAGTGGATACTTTTCATTGTTTGGGCCATTTATTCAAGCAACGGTATTTACTACATTAACATTAGCAAGTTTTCAAGAAACTATTAGCAAAAAAGAAGATGAAGAGTAGGAGAGATTATGGAAATGGGAATGATTGGATTAGGAATTGGTGCTGGATTAGCAGTAGGTTTAGCAGGTATGGGAACAGCATTGGCGCAAGGACGTGCTGGTGCTGCTTCATTAGAAGCAGTAGGTAGAAACCCAGAAGCTGAGAAAAAAATTAATAGTAAATTAATTATGATTTTAGGGATTTGTGAGTCTGCAGCTATTTATGGATTATTAATCGCAGGTTTCTTAGGATTTATTGCATTTACAATTGCTGGTAAATAATAATTATATAATAGGAGAAACATGGATGCTGTAGTTAAAGTGTTAGGAAGTCAAGTTCTTTATCAAGTTTTAGGAACAGTGATTTTATTAACTATCATTGCCAAGTTTACATATAAAAACTTTGTTAATATGTTAGATGAACGTGAAGCTAGTATTAAACATAATATTAGTGGAGCTCAAGATAAATTTGATGAAGCATCTAAAAAATTAGATGCTATTAATCTTGAAGAAAAAAATATGTTAATAAAAAAAGATGAAATTATTTCAGAAGCTAACAAGTTAGCACAACAACAAAAAAATCAAATAGTAAGTAATGCTAAAAACGAAGCAAGTAATATCATTGACAAAGCTCAAAATGAAATTGATGCTAACAAGAAAAATGTAGAACAAGAAATTATGAGTGATGTTTATGATTATGTAGCACTTGTTTCTAAAAACTTTATTGCAGATAATTTAGATAAAGATAAAGAAAAAGAATTAATTAATCAAGCAATTAGCAAGGTAGCTTAATGAATAATTCTTATGCACAAATTCTATTTGATGTTGTAAGTAATAAAGAAGAATGTGCTTATAATTTGTTAACATTAAAACAAGCTATTGATGATGATGTATATCGTTTTTTTAATAGTGAGATAATTAGTAAAGAAGAAAAGAAAAAGATAATTGATGAATTAAATGTTGATAGTTATTTAACTAATTTTTTAAAAATATTAATTGATGAAAATAACTTTAAACATTTTAATGAAATAGTAGAAGATTATCAAGAATTATTTTATCAACATCATAATATTTTAGAAATTAATATTGTTGTAGCAAAACCACTAAGTAGTTTTGATTATAAAAATATAATCAAACAACTAGAAACTAATACTAATAAAACGGTAGTACTAAAAACGACAATAGATCCTAATATTATTGGTGGAATTAAAATAATGTATGAAGATAAAGTAATTGATAATACAATTAGTAATAAATTAAAACAAATTGAAAAAGAAATCAGAAGGGATGTATTATAATGTCAATCAATGCAAAAGAGATTTCTGAATTATTAAAGAAAAAAATCCAAAACTATGAAAATCAACTTGACTTACAAGAAGTAGGTGAGGTTATTAGTGATGGTGATGGTATCGCTGTTTGTTGTGGATTAGATAATGCTTTTTATGGTGAAAAAGTAATTTTTGAATCTGGTGTAGAAGGAATGGTACTAAACCTAGAAGAAGGTAAAGTAGGGGTAGTATTATTTGATGGTATTGATCAAGTACATGCTGGAATGAAAGTAACTCGTACAAATGAAGTAATGGATATTGTCGTTGGTAATGAGTTATTAGGACGTGTTGTAAATCCTATAGGAAAACCATTAGATGGTAAAGGAGAAATTAAGAGTGATAAAAAACAACAAGTAGAAAAAATTGCTCCAGGGGTTATGACTCGTAAGAGTGTAGATCGTACACTTGAAACTGGTATTTTAGCAATTGATAGTGTAGTACCAATTGGTAAAGGTCAACGTGAGTTAATTATCGGGGACAGAAAAACTGGTAAAACACAAATAGCAATTGATACAATTTTAAACCAAAAAGGTAAAGGTGTAAATTGTATTTATGTAGCAATTGGACAAAAACAATCGACAATTGCTAATATTGTTCGTATCTTAGAAGAACAAGGAGCAATGGAATATACAACCATCGTATTAGCTAGTGCTTCTGATTTAGCTCCACTGCAATATTTAGCTCCATATTCAGGAGTAAGTATTGCTGAAGAATGGATGAGTGAAGGTAAAGATGTATTAGTAGTATATGATGATTTATCTAAGCATGCTGCTGCTTATCGTACTCTGTCTTTATTACTAAAACGTCCACCAGGTCGTGAAGCTTATCCTGGAGATGTATTCTACTTACATTCAAGATTATTAGAACGTGCTGCCCAACTTAATGATGAGTTAGGTAATGGAAGTATTACAGCACTTCCTATTATTGAAACACAAGCAGGAGATATTTCAGCTTATATTCCAACAAACGTAATTTCAATTACTGATGGTCAGTTATTCTTAACAACAGATTTATTTAATACCGGACAACGTCCAGCAATTGATCCAGGACTTTCTGTATCACGTGTAGGTGGTGCTGCTCAAAAACCTATTATTAAGAAATTAAGTGGTGGAATTAAGTTAGCTTTAGCACAATATCGAGAATTAGAAGCCTTTACTAAGTTTGGTTCGGATTTAGATGAAAATACAGCTAAAGTAATTAATCATGGTAAACGTTTAATGGAATGTTTAAAACAAAACGCTAATAATCCATATTCGGTTGCAGAGGAAGCTAGTTTACTTTTTGCAGTAACGAAAAACTATTTAGATGGAATTGATGCTTCTAAGATTGAAAAATTCAAACATGATTTATTCTTAGAACTTAATAATTATCAACAAGATTTAGTTGCTAAAATTGATAATGATCCTAAATTAACAGATGAAATAGAATCTAGTTTAGATCAATTAGTAACTAAAGTACTTAGTGAAAATAGTTATGAGTAATTTAATTCAAACAAAAGAACGTTTAAATTCAACTAAGTCAACTCAAAAAGTAATAAAAGCAATGGAGTTAGTTGCTTCTTCAAAAATAAAAAAAGCAAAAGAAAAAGCACTAGAAAATGAAACATATTTTAGTGATGTGACTAAAATTATGAAAACAATCTTTAGTTTTGAAGATATGATTCAATATCTAGCATTAGATAAATGCGAGGATAAAACTTTAATAATTGGGATTACATCAGATATGGGACTATGTGGTGCTTATAATAATAATGTTATTAAAGAAGTTAATAATTTAATTAAAGAGAATCCTAATAACTATACAGTAATGTTAGGTAATAAAGGGATTAATAAATTAAATTATGAAAATGTCACAATGAAAGATACTATTGGTGATATAAGTAAAATTAAAGATTTTGATTTAGCAAAACAAGCAAGTGATATTATTAAAACTATGTACCTTGAACAAAAAGTTAATAAAGTATTAATAGTTTATACTAAGTTTGTTAATCCAATTGTTCAAGAAGTAGAAGTGCTTGATTTATTTGGTTTAGAATCAGTTAAAAAAGAAGAAAACCAAATGAATGTAGAATTAATTGTTGATGGTGATCGTCAAAAAATATTCAAAAATATGTTGATGCAATATATTAATAGTGTAATGTATCATGCTATACTTAATGCAGTAGCTAGTGAATATGCAGCTCGAAGAAATTCAATGGAAGCAGCAAACAACAATTCACTAGAGATTATTGACCAACTTAATTTAGAAATGAATAGAATTCGTCAAGCAATGATTACACAAGAAATTGCAGAAATAATTGGTGGTGCACAAGCACTAAATGAGGAGTAATAAATGGAAACTGTAAAAGGAGAAATAAAACAAGTATTAGGACCTGTTTTAGATGTAAGTTTTGAAAATAACTTTATTCCTGATATTAAAAGTGCCATTCACTTTGAACTTAATAATCAACCACAAGTAGCAGAAGTTGCCCTACACTTAGGTGAAGGTTTAGTTCGTTGTATTGCAATGGGTTCAACTGAAGGAATTGCTCGAGGATTAGAAGTAACAACAACTAATCAACCAATCATGGCTCCAGTTGGAGATAAAGTACTAGGAAGAATGTTTTCAGTAACGGGTAACCCAATTGATGGAAAAGATAGTGATTTTGATTTATATGAACCAATTCATAAAAATCCGCCAACATTTGATCAATTAAGTAATGAACAAGAAATCCTAGAAACAGGAATTAAAGTAATTGATTTAATTGCTCCATTCTTAAAAGGTGGTAAGATTGGTTTATTTGGTGGAGCTGGAGTAGGTAAGACAGTAGTAATTCAAGAGTTAATTACTAACATTGCTACGCAACACGGAGGATACTCTGTGTTTGCTGGAGTAGGAGAACGTACTCGTGAAGGTAATGATTTATACCACGAAATGGCAGAAAGTGGAGTACTTAGTAAAACTGCCTTAGTCTTTGGACAAATGAATGAACCACCAGGAGCACGTATGCGTGTAGCCCTAACAGGTCTTACAATGGCAGAATACTTCCGTGATGTAAATCACCAAGACGTGTTATTATTTGTTGATAATATCTTTAGATTTACTCAAGCCGGAGCAGAAGTATCAGCACTTTTAGGTCGTATTCCTTCAGCTGTAGGTTACCAACCAACATTACAAACGGAAATGGGTGATTTACAAGAACGAATCACTTCAACTAAGTCAGGGTCAATTACCTCAGTACAAGCAGTATATGTACCAGCAGATGACTTAACTGACCCAGCACCAGCTAATACATTTGCTCACTTAGATGCTCAAATCGTGCTTAGTCGTGACTTAGCAAGTTTAGGTATTTATCCAGCAATTGACCCATTAGAGAGTTCAAGTGTAATTCAAAATCCTGAGGTAGTAGGACAAGAGCACTTTGAAGTAGCTCAAGAAGTTATTTTAACTTTACAAAGATTTAAAGAATTACAAGATATTATTGCTATCTTAGGGATGGATGAACTTAGTGAAGAAGATAAATTATTAGTAGACCGTGCTCGTAAAGTACGTGCGTTCTTATCGCAACCATTCCATGTTGCTGAAACATTTAATGGTATTCCAGGAGTTTATGTTAAACGTGAAGACACAGTTAGAGGATTTAGAGAAATTTTAGATGGTAAATATGATCACTTACCAGAACAAGCATTCCTTTATGTAGGTACAATTGAAGATGCAGTTAAAAAGGCAGAGGAATTAGATGTTTAATGTACGAGTGTCAAATCCACAAGGTAGTGTCTTACAAACTACAACAGATTGTGTAGTTTGTAAGACAATTAATGGTGAAGTATCATTTTATCCAAACCATGTTCCTTATTTATCAACAATTGATAATGGTTATGCTAAAATCAATGATCAAGTTATTGAAATAAAAAATGGTAGTATTTTATTAGATGAGTCTAACAACGTTACAATATTAATAGATGAATAAATATAAAAATAGACTAGTTAAACTAGTCTATTTATTTTTATTGCAATAAGAGATATATTAAGATATAATATTTATATAAATGATGCTAGGAGAGTATATGAAAAAAGTATTAAAAGTATTTAAATGGATGTTAATTTTAATGTTAATAATAATCTTACTTGTGTTCTTAGGAAGTTTTCCTCAATTTGAACATAAAACAGTTACAATTAATGAGAATGCTGATAATGAATTTATGGTAGTTAGTGATACTCACTTAAAATTCTATTCGCCACATGAAGAATCATTATATAATTATATTGTTGAAAATAATCCCAATAATGTACCTATCATGTTAGTAGGGGATATCATTCAAGATGATAAGAATCCAGAAAGTTATAAACTAATAGAATTACTAGCACAAAAATATAAATTATTTTATGTAACAGGTAATCATGAAATTAGTGATAATGATTATCAACAAGTTAAGATAAAATTAAAAGATATTGGAGTAGAAGTTTTAGATGGAACTTGTAGTGTGTATGAAGGATTAAATGTTTGCGGTTTAGATGATAACTATATTACAACAGGAGATCTACATACCGTAGTTATTGAAGAACAACTACGTAATGTAGAAGCTCAAGTTAATCCAGATTTAGAAAACATCTTATTAGTTCATCGACCAATGGCAATAGAACAAGTTCAAGATAGTGGATTTGATTTAGTAATAGCAGGTCATGCACATGGAGGTCAATGGCGAGTTCCCTTTACTAATATTTCTGCCTTTGCTCCAGAAGAGTTATTTTTTCCAAAACTAACTCGTGGAATGTATTATGATTATAATACTCCACTCTTAGTTAGTAGTGGTACAAGTAACTATGATATGGAGATAAAAGGTATTTATATACCAAGAATTTTTAATAATTATCAGATATATACCGTAAAATACTAAATATGTGAAATTTTTTTACATTTTATTGTCAAGTAAAAGCGAAA
>DEQD01000019.1:5777-15252 GCA_002359095.1 Caryophanales bacterium UBA3375 | reverse complement strand
TTATATTTGCGTTTTAGTTGATTTATTTAATCGTGAAATAGTTACTAAAAGTATTAGTTTTTCAAAAGATGCTAGTCTGGTTGTTGATTGTTTTAAACAAATTAAAAAAAATCTATCAGATGTGGAAATATTCCACACTGATAGAGGTTTAGAGTTTAAAAATTTTAAAATTGATAACATCCTAAATGATTTTAATATCGTTCGTTCTCTTAGTCGTAAGGGTAATCCGTACGACAATGCTGTTTGCAAAAATCTCTATAAGATAATCAAAACGGAATTCGTCGACAATAGAGTTTTTAGTTCTATTGAACAATTGGAGTTGGAGTTTAACGATTATTGTAATTGGTATAACAAATCTCGTCTTAACGAGCATTAGGTTATGTATCACCAGAAGAATACAAAAACAATTATAGACAATGCGTCTAAAAAATCGTTATCCCTCCAAAGACATTTAATTAAAAATACAATAATTTTGGAGGAGATATGAGAAAAATAGGTACTATTTTATTAGTACTATTATTTAGTATTGTATCAATAAACGGAATCGAACTAAATTTAGAAGAAGAATATCAGGAGTATGCTCCATTACTAGATGATAAAACAAATTATTTATTTAGCGAAAGTAATGAAATTTATAATTATCAACTAATAGAGAATGATTTATTTATTGAAGATAGAAAAATTAATATTGATACATATAATACAGATATTGTATTTAACGATAAAGAATCTAAAAATTTTAGTTATAATAATCAAAAAAATAAACAAATAAATAATTATAATAAAATAAATATTGTTTTATCAATCATCTTATTAGTTTTATTAACGTATTTTTTAACAATAAAGTGGTATAAATATGCAAATAAAAATAGAAATACAAGAAAACAGTAAAAGTTTTGTTATTAGTTGTGATGACAAAAACATTATTAAAGATGTATTAGATTTATTAATAAAAAAAGATCTAATCAGTAATGAGTATAGTAAAGTAACATCAAATAGATTTGATGTTGTTCTTGATATAAATAATAGTTTCAGAAATAATTTGGTTCAAAGTGGAGATGTTATTTATGTTTGTAACGTATAGTTTTTTTCTAAACCAAATCAATGCAAGTTCACCAATTGATTTTGAAAAAATAGTTTATCCAAATAACCATTTTGTTAATTTAGATTATCGAATTGAAGGGAATCAAGTTTTGTTTAATGCTTATTTTGTTAATGAACAAAAACTTGAAAATCAGGAATTTGATACTATTGATAAACTTATAATTGTAAAAAATGCATTATTATTAAAAGATTTAGCAACAATTTATGATTTTTCATTAGATAAAAATAATATCATTGTTTTAAACAATTTAGATATTAATATAATCATTAGAGACGTTTTGGTTGATGAAACAAATAATTATTTATTTAAAGTTAAAGCGTTATTATTTAGTTTAATCGAACCAAAATATAGTTATTTTGATTATTTAAATGGTGGATTTGATCTTGCTAAAAATAATAAATTACTAAAAAAATATATTGATGTATCAAATATAGATGAATTTGATCAATTAATTGATTTTGATATAGCAAATCAACGAGAAATTAAAAATAATGATTCTCATTTAGTTAGAAATAAGATATTTAAATACATTAGTTTAGTAATTATATTATTACTTATTATTATTTTAAGTTTAAATTTATATAATTATCACAATTTGAAGATTAAAGATTCGATAAAAAGTGAATTCATAAATGAAGAATATTCAAAAGTAGTAGAGCAAGCTAAAGATATTAATATTAAGAATTTAGATAATCAAGATAAATATATTATAGCTACAAGCTATGTCAAATTAGAATCTTTACCTAACGAAAAGAAAAATTATATTTTATCAAATATTTCACAAAATACAAATGAAAATATATTGAATTATTGGATTTATCTTGTTAAGGATGAATACAATAATGCATATGAAGAAGCATATAAAGCTAATGATAAAGACCTATTAGTATATGGGTATCTAAAAGAAATTGAATATATTAAAAATAATGATAAATACAATGCCTCAACAAAAGAGCAAAAAATCAAAGAGTTAGAAAGCAAAATAGAACAAGAAACTAAAGATAACAATTAATATGAAGTGTTTAGTAAAAGAAGAAAATAAAATAACAACTTATTATTTTAATAAGACACTTGAACTCTTTGGTTATAAATTTATATTAAAAGACAATAAACTATATCTCTTTGAGGTGAATGAAAAAAATCTATTGTCTTTAAATTGTTGGCATAAATTTGAAGATTTGAATTTTATAGTTTTAAGTAATGATTATTATACTTATCAATTTATGGATAAATTGCTTATTTCCAAGATTGGAGATATAATTATTAACACAAATATAACTATTGAAAATAATATTTTAACTACATATGATAATTATCCAATATATATTAATTACAAATTGCTTGATGCTAATCAAGTATTATTAAATGATGGAGATGTAATTATAATATCAGATATTATACTTACATATCATTATAATAGAATAGTTGTGTGGGGAGAAGAAAAAAACAATATCAATCTTGAATTAATTAATATAAGTACATATATAAATCCAGAATATGAAAAATCTCCTCGTATATTTTATCGTTTTAAAGAAGAAGAAATTGAGTTGTTAAATCCACCTGGAAGAGAAAAAATAAGTAAAAATACAATTATTAAAATAATTGTTCCTCCTCTAATATCAATCTTAACAACTGGATTAATGGCGTTTTTCACACGACGAGCTTTTTTTGTTATAATTGCGGGAATTACAACAATTTGTTCATTAACTTTTTCAATTACTAGTTTTTTTCAAGAAAAAAAACAAATAAGAAAGGATAATGAAAAAAGACAAGAAAAATATCAAAATTATTTATTAGATCAAAGAAAAGAATTGTTTGATTTGTATAATAATGAAAAATTAATATATGAATATAATTCACCTAGTATAAAAAGTATAGATAAAATGATATCGAATTATTCATCACGTATATATGAACGTGATATTTTTGACAATGATTTTTTAGAAATATCAATGGGATATACTGATTTAGACTCACACTATAAATTAAAATTTAAAGACAATGTTTTAGATTTAAATGATGATAATTTGATTGATGAAGCTAAAGAAATATATAATCAATACAATACCATTGATAATGTTAAGTTTAGTATAAATTTATCAGATAATCATGTAGGTTTAATTGGAAATAAAAATCTAGTCATAGATGAAATTAAAAGAATTATTCTTGAATTATGTTTTTTTCATTCATATTATGATATTAATTTAATTTTATTGTATGATAATAAATATCAAAATGAATTTAATTTTGCTAATTGGTTAAAACATTTTTCATTAATAGATATAAATTTATCCACTAATATTTATAATAATAAAATTAAAGAACAAGTGTTATCTAGTTTATATCAAATTCTAAAACAACGAAAATTACAAAATAAAATTGCTAATTCTTACAAACCTCATTATATAATGTATGTAGATGATATTTCATTAATTGCAAATCATCCCATTATGGAATATATACAAGATGGAGTAGAATTAGGAATAACATTAATTGTTCGTGTTGATCAATTTAGGGATTTACCAAGTAATATTAAAACTGTATTTTTATTAAAAGATAAATATAATATAGATGTATTAATGATAGATGGAGAAAAATCAGATATGGTTCTTCATCGAGATTTAGTTGATGATATTGATTTTGATAAGTGTTCTCGTAACTTATCAGTTTTAGATTTACAATTGGGGATTAGTAATTCCATTCCAGAAGTAGTTACGTTTCTAGATATGTATCAAGTAAAAGAGCCTAATCAATTAGGCATTTATGATCGTTGGCAAACATCAAATGTATATCAGTCAATGTCAGTACCTTTAGGGTTACGTGGTGAAAATGACATTGTTTATTTAAATTTACATGAAAAAGCACACGGACCACATGGTTTAGTAGCAGGAACAACAGGTAGTGGTAAAAGTGAGATAATTCAAAGTTATATTTTGAGTTTGGCTGTTAATTTTTCACCTTATGATGTAGGTTTTTTATTAATTGACTTTAAAGGTGGGGGAATGGCAAATCTTTTTAAAGATTTACCACATTTAATAGGAACTATTACTAATTTAGATGGTGCTGAAAGTATGCGAGCTTTAGCAAGTATTAAATCAGAACTTAAACGACGTCAACAAATATTTAATGATAATGATGTTAATAATATTAATTTATATACTAAGTTATTTAAACAAAATCCTGATTTAGAACCATTACCACATCTTTTTATTATTAGCGATGAGTTTGCTGAACTTAAAAAAGAACAACCAGAATTTATGGATGAATTAGTGAGTGTTGCTCGAATTGGACGTACGTTAGGAGTACATCTAATTCTTGCTACACAAAAACCAACAGGTGTGGTTAATGACCAAATTTGGTCTAACTCTAAATTTAAGTTAGCACTAAAAGTGCAAGATGAAAGCGATAGTAAAGAAATATTAAAAACATCAGATGCTGCTCATATTACCAAAACAGGTAGAGCTTATCTTCAAGTTGGTAATAATGAAATTTATGAATTATTTCAATCTGCTTTTAGTGGTGCTAATTATGATACTAATATCGAAGAAAATAAAGAAGAAATAGATAAAAGAGTTTATTTAATAAACGAATTAGGTCAAAAGCAATTACTTAATGATGATTATAGTGAGGATGATAACAAAGATAATATGGTAACTCAATTAGATGTGGTGATAAAGGAAATAAATGAAGAATATAATAAACATCATTATAAAGAAGTTAGAAAAGCTTGGTTACCATCTTTACCTAAAAAATTAATTAACCCTAATATAAATAAATTTAAAATAAAAGATCTGTCTGAAATTAAAGAAATTAATTTAAATGTTGATTTAGGATTAGTTGATATCCCTGAAAAACAACAACAAAAAGAATATAGTATAAATCTAGTTAAAAAACCAAATCTTGTAGTTTATGGTGCTGGTGGATATGGTAAATCACTTACTTTGATTAATGCGATTATGGATTTAGCAATTAAAAATAATCCAGAAATATTAGAATTTTATATTATTGATTTAGGAAATTCTGGATTAATTGGTTTATCGCCATTAGTTCATGTTGCTGATTATATTTCTTTAAATACAGTAGATAAGGTTAATAAAGTTATTAACCGTATCAATAAAATCGTTGAGCAAAGAAAGTTATTATTAACTATTAATAGTTCACAAAATATAAATGTATTAGAAGAAAATTTAGATGAATTATATAAACGTATAGTTATTGTTATTGATAATTTTGATGTGGCTAAGGAATTAGGTGATGAATTTATTAATTTTGTTGATAAATTAGCTCAAGAAGGTCCTAGTTTGGGAATATACTTAATGATTTCAGCTTCTCGTGCATTAGCAATTAAAACATCGACTTCTAATAATTTGAATAATAAGATATGTTTATATCTACATGATAATGGAGATATAAACTCGATTGTTGGTAAAAGTAAATATCCTTTATCTGATAATTTAAAAGGAAGAGGATTGATTAATGTTGATGGAGTAAATCAAATTCAAATATATACTAGTTTTGATCCTAAACCTTTGTCTTCGTATAATAAAAAGATGAAAAACTTTATTAATGATATTAATAACAAATATACAGGTAAAATACCAAAACCTATTCCTCAACTTCCTGATGAATTTACATCAGACATGCTTTGTGAATATGATTATCAAGAAGATGATATAACTACTAATATTATGGGACTTAGTATTAGTGATGTTATGCAGGTAGGTATATCTTCATATCCACCAATATTAATAGTTTGTGGTCATCGCCAATCAGGTAAATCAAATATGATTAAATTACTTATTTCTCAAGTAAAAGAAAAAGTATATGCGATTGATTCTAAAAATAAAGGGTTATTAAAAATCAAAAATTTAGATAATGTTATGTATTGTGATTGTAGTGAAGATGTTAATAAGATGATTAAAAACATTAATACTATTGTTAAACGTCGTAAAGAGGATTGTTTTAAATTATTAACTGAAGGTGAAATTGATTCTATGACTCAATATTATGATAGTTTAGAAGAAAAAATAGTATTTATAGATGATATTAATGATTTAGTTAAAAATTATGGAAAATTAACTTCATTTTCAAAATTAATTACTGAAGCTAATGAATGTGGAATTAAATTTGTAATTGGTTTAGATGCAACAGCATCGATATGTCCGCTTGATAGTGATTTAGCTCGTATAATTAAAATAACTACTAATCAAATAATAGTTGGTAAGTTATCAACATATAATCCGCTAGCATTAGGAAATAAAGTATTTCCTAAAACGGGATTTGGTATTGTTGCAATTGAAGGAGATATGCGTAGGATAAAAATACCACTATATATCTAATAAAGGAGGGATGATGGAAAAAACACAAATTGAAGAGATTGATAACCAAATAAAGGAATTAAAAGAAATAAAGAAAAAACTAGTTGAATTAAGAGATGAAATAAGTAGAGAAATTAAAAATAAAGAAAGTATTATTACTACAGGAGATGGAGAATGGTTTACTGATGATAGATTATTGATAGGATGGAGTGGTAAGTATCATAAAACTGTATGTTCTAATAATTTAACTCTTTATTATGATGAAAAAGAAAAATATTTAAATAGTATTACTCAAATTATTCAAGATATTAATGAAAAAATAATGGATTTAAATTTAAAAAAATTAGGTTTTTAATGGAGTGATGTATGAATCAAGAAGTAGAAGTATTACCAGTAGGAAGTATTGTTCGTTTAAAAGGAAGTAGTATTCAAATATTAGTTATTGGTAGAGCAATAATTAATTATATTAATGGAGTAAAAGTATTTAGTGATTATGTTGGATGTATATATCCTGATGGAATAATGAATGATAAATTATTATATTTTAATAATTATGATATATTAAGTACAATTTATATTCCAGAAATTGATGAAGATGAAGAAATGTTAGCTAAATTAATCAAAGATATCATTGAAGAAAATAAAATTTATAAATTAGATTATGAAGATGAAAATGAAGGGTGGTAATTATGGATGAAAATTATGAAACTATAAGTATTGATGATTTACATAATAAAAAACAAGAAGCACAAGCTAATTTAGATGTAAGTATTGAAGAAGAAAACCAAGCATTAGAAAGATTGTCAGAAGCAGAGGAAAAAGCAGATGCTCCATTACAATATCAATATTTAGTATCAGAAGAAGATCAAGAGGAATTAGATAATGCTCGGGTTAATAAGAGTGAAAAAACTAATACAAGAATGCAGAATCAAAGTGAATTAGATACTCTTAATAAAATTGAAGGAAATGTTATTGCTTTAAATAATGATTTTATTAATCAGACTACTACATTAGTGAAAAACATAGATAATAATCTAGCACAAAGGAGTTCTTTTAGTTTGGGAATAGAAGATTTTGTCACTAATTCTCATTTTGTAGAAGAGGTACAAAACCAAACAAATCATGATACAGTTTATGCTCAAGTTACTAATATGGTAGATGAATTATCAGTTTCGTTAAATCAAAATGTAGTTTTGATTAATGATTATCAAAACCGAGTAGAGGATTTTGATAAAAAACTATCAGAGGAAATAAATAATTAAGGAGGTTAGTATGGAACATACAAGGAATTTAGTAATTAAGTATCATGATTTAAATAATATTTATATTAATGCTAAAAGATATTATGAAGCAATTAAACCAGGATTAGATGAGCAAAACAATTTAATTACTTCATTAAGTTATGTATCACCTAATCAAGCAAATGGTAAATCATTTAATGCTTTAAGAAACTTTATGATGGATACACATGGAGTTATAAATAATAATATTAATATGATATGTCAGATGTATATTAATATTTGTGCTATGTATGCTTATGAGTTTGTTAAGATTAATGAGAATTTAGATGAGAATCAAGCTAGTAATATCAATCCAGATGATGTTAGTAATTTAGATAAAATTGGTGAAGTAGGTACTAATGATATGCTTGAATTTAATGAAGAGGTATTAAAACAAGTAGTAAGTAATCTTGAATTTATTAAAAATACATTGAATGATAAAGATGTTGAAATTAGAACTCAAGTTAATAGAATTAATCCTGAATTTATCAATGATGAATCAATTTCAAGTTTAATTGATGTAGATGCAACAACTATTGAAATTGATAATATTATTAATATTATCAATCAAATGCTTGATCGAGCTAGAAGAATAGATTCTAAATTTGATAATGAGATATCTGTAATAAGAGATTTAATTAATGTTACTAAACAAATAATCATTAAATCTCGAGAAATAAATATTTATGATTACAAGCTTGGTGATATTTTCTCAACTAAAGGAATAGGAATAGATGCAAGTCAGAAAATGTTAGAAGCTTATGATAGTTATGATCTGATAACTACATCATCTTACTATCAAAATCATTTAAATGATGCTATTACTTATAATGATGCTTATTATGATCTTAAATGTTTAGAAATACAAAAAGATGAAGCATTTGTATCATCACTTACTTCATTAGTTGATGCAACGATTGATACAATATTAGCAATAAGTTTTCTTGCTACAGGTAATGTTACTTTAGCAGCAGGTTATGGTGTATCAGCAATTTCTGGTTTTGCTGAAACAATTTGGGCAAGTGAAGATTTATCTTCACTTACAGAAACAATGAAATATCGTAGCCGTTTTGATACTAAAACAGTAGTAGATAATAAAATTGATCGTTGGTGTAGTGCCCAAGGGATGGAATCAGCATTAGTTAGACAAACAATTAATGGGATAGGAATGTTTGCACCAACAGTATCTGCCACTGGTAGTATTTTTGCGGGAGTTACATCATTAGTAGCTGGTGCTACTGTTATGAGTGAAGTAACAGGGAAAATAGTATCACCATTAGTTACCAAAGATTTAATTAATAAAGGTTATAATGATGAGATAGCTAATGCTCGTTCTAGTCGTTTTGTTAATAATACAGTATCTATAGTTACTTCATCTCTATCGATGTATGAAGCAAGTAGAATGCATGCACTAAATCATGGAATCAAAAAAACTAATAGTAACAGTTTGTTTGATAGAATGCAGGATACTTATAAAAAATCAAAAGAAGTAGCAAATCGTATTAAAGAAAGAATAGATGTAGAAAATGTTGATAGAATCAAAAATACAACTACTTATTCAAAATACGAAGATTTATATGCAAGAGGAAATAAACAAACAGGTAAAAGTGGTTATGGTATTGGTAAGATTGATACTAATTTTGGTAATAAAACTAAAAATGAAGTAAAAGAATGGTTAGGTAAGGAAGGAAATACTATTGATATTTATGATAGTCCTAAAAGACCACATGAAATAACTTTTATTAATCCTGATGGAAGTGTAAATAAAGTAG
>DEQD01000019.1:0-5676 GCA_002359095.1 Caryophanales bacterium UBA3375 | reverse complement strand
AAAGTAGAAATTAATGGTTTAAATAAAAATAGTGATGAATATAAAAAATTAATGGATCAAAAACCATCTGATTGTCCTAATATTGATATTTTTACTCAAAATGGAGGGCGAGTTACTTATAACAAATTAGCTGATGGTAGTATTATCTGGAGTTTTGATATTAGAATGAAAGTATTTGGAAGAATGAGAAATGTAAGAGTTGATTATAAACCATATAAACTAACAGATGGAACAATAGTGTATTCACCAGACTTTAGCAAATATCAATTTAGTAAAGAAAGTGAGATATTATTCCAAAAATATGGATATGAATTAACTGGTAATAGAAATAAGGATTCAGAATTATTTAAACAAATACTGGAAGAAAATGGAATTGATTACCCAAAACGTGGTAGTGGTTACGTTGCTCACCACGCAATGCCACCAGGATTAATGCAATGGATACCTGAAGATATTCACAATATGTTTTCTCATAAAGGTGGGTTTAGTTTGGGAGGTAATTATGTTGCAGATTGAACCATATAACACAGAAAACGTTGAAGAATATATTATTCAACTAGAGAGAGAGTTAAATATTGTGATACCAAAAGATTATAAACAATTCTTGATCAAATATAATGGTGGTTGGACACCTGGAACAAAAATATACTTTAATGATTTTGATTATGGAATTGAAGGTTTTAATGGAGTAAATAAAGCAGAAGGAACTTCTAATTTTAATTACTTTATAAACGATGCAAATGATGTAATTCGCCATGAATTTTTTGAGGATTTAGATAATGGATTTCTTAATATTGGTAGTAATTTAGGACCAAATTATTATATTAATATAGATAAAAAATCAGATAAATATGGATCTATATATTGTATGGACCGTGTAGATGATGATGGTTTCATATATGTGTGTAGTAGCTTTAAAGAACTAAGTCAAAAAGCAAGGACGCCAGATTTTAAAGTTCATACGGTTAAAGAAAATATACAAAGATTCAAAGAAAATGGTTGGGAGGATAGAATAACTCCAGAATTAATTAATTTATGGGAAGAACAATATGATAAATATAAAGATATAAAATTAGTTCCAGTAATAATTGATTAATTATAGAACATAAGGGTGGATTTAATTTTAGGGAGGATTATGTTGCAGATTGAGCCTAATAATACAGACAAGTAGCGGAACATATTATTAAATTAGAAGAAGATTTAAATATTGTTTTACCGGAAGATTATAAACAATTTTTAATCAAGTATAATGGAGGATGGACACCAGGTACAAAAATATATTTTAATGATTTTGATTATGGAATCAATGGATTAAATGGAGTTAATAAGGCTGAAGGTGCTATGAACTTTAGTTATTACATTAATAATTCAGTTGATGTGATTCGCGAAGAATTTTTTGAAGATTTAGAAAATGGATTCTTAAATATCGGAGATTATTTTGGATCAAAGTTTTATGTGAATATAGACGAAGGGTCTGATAAATATGGAAGTATATATACTATGGATCGAGTTGACGATGATGATTACATATATGTATGCAGTAGTTTTAAAGAACTAAGTCAAAAAGCAAGAACGCCAGATTTTCATGTAAATACAGCTGAGGAAAATATTAGAATCTATAAAGAAAAAGGAAAAGAAGATAAATTAACTCCTTCATTAATAAAAAGATGGGAAAAAATTTATGAAGAACGTAAAGATATAAAATTAGTTCCTGTAATAATATATTAAAAATTATTAAGCTTATTTAATTATAAAATTTAAAATATATAGAAGGAGAATATTATGTTTAAGAAAAATAAAAAAGAAAAAAATCCGTTACCAGGAAATGTAGATATAGATAAAAAACATTATCTACATTTAATAAATACTAGAAGAATAGATTTTCCAGATAACGAAGAGAGTTATGTGGTATATATAGATAATGCAAGTGGTAAAGTAGAGTTTATACCTGAAGAAATAAAAAAATGTTTACATAAAAAAGGAGTATTATGTTACAAATTAGACCTAATGATATTACAGGAGTAAGTAATTGTTTAAAAGAATTAGAACAACAATTAGGAATTGTATTTCCAGATGATTATAAACAATTTTTAATCAAGTATAATGGAGGATGGACACCAAATACAACTATATATTTTAGAGATTTTAGCTTCGGACTTAATTCCTTATATGGAGTGGGTAGAGCAAAAAATACAGCTAATATTAATTTTTTAATGAATAGTGGTGTTTCAGCAATAGTAGATGAATTTTTTGAATCTTTATCAGATGGATTTTTTACAATCGGAGATTGGTTTGGTTCAAGATATTATATTGGAGTAAATCCAAATAGTAATGAATTTAGAACAATATATTATATGAATGAAGATCGTCAAGGGTATTGCTTTGTTGCTAGTAGTTTTAAAGATTTTGTTTACTTAGCTAAAACCCCTAATTTTTATGTTGGTAGTGTAGAAGAAAATATAGAATATATGAACAACAAAGGTTGGGGTAAAGAAATTAATGAAGAATTAATCAACCATTGGCAAGAACGATATGAAAAGTATAAAGATCTTAAATTAGAACCAGTTATACTTGATTAGTAATTATTATTAAAGTTTGAAAAATAATTTAATAAAGGAAGTATATATGGAGAATATAAAAATATTAAGGGTTGGTTCTATTATTCAATTAATAGGAAATACTAAAAAAATAATGATAGTGGGTAGATGTCTAATGGTTAATGATAGAAATAATCAACATTATAGTGATTATGCAGGAGTTTATTATCCTGAAGGAATATTAGATGAGAATTTAATCTATTTTGATCATGATAGTATTTCAAGAGTTTTATCTTCTCCACCTCCTGTAGATGGAGAAGAAGATTTAACTCGATGTATAAAAGACATCATAAGTAAAAGGAAAACAGAAAAAGAAGAATTAAGAAAAAACAATCCAGGTTGGAAATAAAGGTTAGGAGAAATATGAAAAAAGAAGAAATATTACCAATAGGAAGTATCGTTGAGATAAAAGGAGTTAATCATCAAATATTGATTATAGGAAGAGCACTATTAAGTGATGTTGGATTCGAAAAAGTATATAATGATTATTCAGGATGTTTTTATCCTCAAGGAATAATAGATAACAATTTATTCTATTTTAATAATGAAGATATTGTTAAAGTTGTGTATTATCCACCTAAATCAGATTTTGAAGATTTACTTAAAAAAGATATTATTAAAGCAAGTAAAGAATATCAAATGTTTAAAAAAGAAGAAAATGAAGAGTGGTAAAGGAGTAAGATGTTAATTAATACAGAAGATAAGGAAAAAATTAAAGAAGAAATAAACAAGTTAGAAGAATATAAAAAAATAATAACGGAGACTTTAACATTAATGGAAGAAGAAATAAAAACAATGGAAGGATCATTTTGTAGTACCGAAAGTAATTTGTGGCATGAATCACATGATTTGATTGGTTGGAAAGGTAAGTTAAAAGATAAAATATCAAGCACTGATTTAGCTAATTATTTTGAATTAAAAAAAATATATCTAGATAAAATTCAAGATGTTTTAGATGAAATTAATCAAAGGTTGTTTTATCTAAAACAATTAAAATTAATTAGTTTGTAAGGAGAAATTATGATAAAAGATGAAGTATTAAATGTAGGAAGTGTAGTGCAATTAAGAGGAAGTAGTAAAGAAATTATGATTGTATGTAGGGCTATATTAGTTGGAGATAATCCAAATGATGCAGTTTATTATGATTATGGAGCAATAATGTTTCCTGAAGGTATGTATGATGAAAGTTTATTGTATTTTTATCAAGAAGATATCGCAAGAGTATTGTCATCTCCACCAGATAGTGAAATTGAATATGAGTTAAGAAAACAAATTATTAAGGCGTGTAGTGATAATCAATTTAGAAGATTAAAAAAAGGAAATAATAATAAAGGATGGTAGTATGGAAGAAATTAAAGATATTTCAGAATTAGATAATGAAAAAAAAGAAATTAATATTCAAAATTCTGTTAAACAAGAAGAAATTAAAAATATTGATAATGAAATTAAAAATGCAGAGAATGAAGTAACAAATGTTCAATCAATAAATTATGGTAACCCTAGTGTTGTAGTTCCGCAACAAGAAAGTGATGTTATACAAAATTATATTGATACAAAAGAACAAGAAATAAACGATAAAAGAATAGACAAAGGAAAAGCAGAAGAAGAAATAAATGCAAATAATAAAAGATTAGAAACTATTGATACAGTTAAACATAATGTAGTTTTATTAAATGAAAATTTTACTACTGCATTATTAACAAATTTAGAAGCAGTTAAAACATCATATTTAGAAAGAAATAATTATGCTATTGGTGCAGAGGATTGGATTACTAAAAGTAATTTTTCTTCTCAAGTACAAGATAATGTTAATCAAGATACCATTAATCATAACATTGGAAAAATGTTAGTGTCAGTTGATGAATTGATTAATAATGTTATTAATATAGTGAATCAATATGCCACTAACTTTCAACAATTAGATCAACAATTAGAAAACGAAATAAAAAATTAATCTAAAAACTTTGGTGTGTGTATTTATTTACACGGGAAATGGAGGGAAAAGTTGAAAGGAGGCAGTCAAAATGATAAAAATAGATGTAGATAATCTAATGGTAGATAAAAGTGAATTAGATTCAGCAAAAAATGAATTTGATGACTTAGTAAACAAAATGCAAGGCATTATTGATCGTATTCCAGAAAACTGGGAAGGACAATCTGCTGAAGCTTTTGGTGAACAATTTAGTGAAGTAAGAGCTGGTGCTTTAACTCAAGTATCAGAATTATTACAAACTATATCAACTCAAATTCAACAAGTATGTGATAATGCTGAAGACTTTGATGGTGATATCGCTAGTCAAATAAAATAATTAACAAATATTAAAATGTCTCAATTGAGACATTTTAATACTTTATTAATAATTGGAGGGGAGATGAGTTTAAATGGTGAATTAGTAATTAAATACAATGATTTAAATAATATGTATATTAATGCTCGGCGATATTATGAGTATATATCACCAGCATTAGAAAAACAACAAATATTATTAGAATCATTAGAATATGTTAATAATACTGATGCTAGTGGTCGTTCTTTTGCATCTTTGAAATTATTTATTAATGATTTATTTAATATTCTAGGTAGTAATATAACAATGATTTTTGATTTATATATGAAGATTACAGCTTTATATGCTTTTGAATTTGCTAAATTAAATCAATCAAAACCAGAAGGTTATGATGAAATAAGCGATGTTAATTTTAATGAATATGATGATCTTAATACCAAAGACGGGATTGAATTTAGTAAATCAGATTTAGAAAATACACTTAACGCTATTGCTTTATTAAAAGATACATATCCAATAAAACATATGTGTTTAGGTGGTACTATCTATAGTATGGATACTGAAATAGAAAGTAGTATTATTGATACTACCCAAATTGAAGAATCATTAAAAACACTACATAATAATATTAATGAAATTATTAATCGTTCTGAAAGAATTGATCAAAGATTTAATGAAGAAATTGAGTTAATTAACAATTTGATTAATATAACACTTAATATTATTAGTTATGCTAATAGTGTTAATATTAGTAATTATCAAGCAGGAGATATCTTTAGTGTTAATCCCTA
>DEQD01000020.1 GCA_002359095.1 Caryophanales bacterium UBA3375 | reverse complement strand
GACAAATTTTCACTCAGTGCTAAATCCTTCTTTTTTAATTTAATATTGATAAAACCAAGGAAATTTAAATATAAATTTTTTCAATTCCTTTTAGTTGACAAAAACGTTAATAAATAGTATAATATAAAGGAATTGAGGAAAAATGAAACTTAGTTTTGAAGAGTTAAGAAAAGCAGATAATCATACTTATAATCTAGATTTAGATTTAAGTAATATTAAGATTGATGATGCTTTAATTAAGCAAATTAATGAAGTTAAGGGATCATTAAATATAATGATGGTTGATAGTGATTCGATGTTATTTAAACTGGATGCAGATTATAATGTTGATTACTTAGATGCAAGAACGCTTAATCCTTTAAAATTAGACTTTAGCATAGTAGATGATCTAATGCTAACCTCAAGTGAAAGTAAAGCAATTGAATTAGATATTGATTTAATTGAGGATGATGAAATTGATGTAGATCAATTAGTATTTGAATTAATTATGGTAAATATTCCATTTAATTATTCAGAGTCTGAAGATGTAAAAAAAGATAATCCTGATGAGGAAAATGTTTATCATCCATTTAAAAATTTATTAACTGAGGAGGAATAATGGCAGTACCATTTAGAAGAACTGGTAAAACCAGAAAAAGAAAAAGAAGAACACACTACAAATTAACATTAGCTGGTGTTACTAAATGTCCAAACTGTGGAGAAGTAACTAAAATGCATAGAGCATGCCGTAAGTGTGGATATTACAAAAATAAAGTTGTTATTAGCAAGGAAAATGAAGCTATTTAATAAAATGGCTTTTTTTCTATTTATAAAAGGAGGTAAAAAATGTTAATAGTTTCATTAATTAAGATTATTTTAATTTTTCCTTTTATAATAGATGTTATTTTAAAAATAGCAAATGTAGGAAAAAATCAACGTAGTTTTATCGTTACTCCCTTTTATTTAATTACAACTATTATTATGATTACATATATTTTAAGTGGAGTTTTAGGGTGGATTGTAAGTTTTGTTTTAATTGCATTATATTCTCTATATGTTTATTTTTTAGTTAAAAAAAAATATCGTAAAGTATATACAAGTTATGTAATTAGAAATTACTTAAGAGAATATTATATTATTTTCCCTAAATTATATGTACTTTTAGTAGTAGTTGGTTCTGTTTATCTAGGATTTAAATAGTGTTTAATCATACTAGTGTTTTATTACATGAAAGTGTAGAAGCACTAAACATAAAACCTGATGGTATTTATGTTGATGCCACTATGGGGGGTGGAGGACATTCTAGTTTAATCCTAGAGTTTCTTACTACAGGACGATTAATTGGTTTTGATCAAGATGAAGTTGCTATTAAACACAATCAAGAAAAGTTTAGAAATGATGATCGAGTAACAATCATTAAATCAAACTTTAAAAATTTAAAAAGTGAATTAGATAAAATCGGAATTACTAAGATTGATGGAATCATTTATGATTTAGGTGTTTCATCAATGCAAATTGATGAGAGTGAACGTGGTTTTAGTTATATGCTTGATGCTCAACTTGATATGCGCATGGATCAAAGCCAAGCACTTAGTGCTTATGATGTAGTAAATACAATGAGTGAAAAAGACTTAACAAAAATCTTTAAAGATTATGGTGAAGAGAAGTTTAGTAAACAAATAGCTAGTGCGATAGTAGATAAAAGAACTCAAGCACCGATAACTACCACATTAGAATTAGTGGAAGTTATTAAAGGTGCAATTCCTAAAAAGTTTTTTTATAAATTAACTTCTCATCCAGCTAAAAAAGTTTTTCAAGCTTTACGTATTTATGTAAATCAAGAATTAAATGTATTTAAAATTAGTGTTGATGATGCATTTAAATTATTAAATGTAGGTGGAAGAATTAGTGTAATTACTTTCCATTCACTAGAAGATCGGATTTGTAAAACAACGTTTAAAGAATTAAGTAGTGTTGACCCTAGTCTAAAAGATTTACCTGTAATTCCTCAGGATTTACAAGCTAAAGGGAAAGTGATTACTAATAAACCAATTCTACCTAGTAAAGAAGAATTAGAAAATAATAGTAGAGCACGTAGTGCTAAGTTACGTGTAATTGAAAAAATTAAGGAATAGTTATGAAAAAAGTAAATCGTGGTAAAATTGTTATTACATTATTTATTATCTATGCAATTATTTATGCAATTAGTAATACATTAGTATATAAAATAAATAATGATATTAAGGATCGTCAATCCAGAATTACTGAAACGCAAGAACAAATTGATATTACTCAAATTCAAATTAATACTAAAATTTCAAGAGAACAAATTTTAGAACAACACCCATATATGAAAATGAGAGATAATATTTTTTATTTAGAAAAAGAAGAGGATGATGAGTAAAAAACAATATACTTATGAGCAATATCAAAAAGCAGTAAGATTAAAAACAAAAAGAATAAGTGTTATAATTGCTACTTTCTTAGTAGGGTTATTATTATTCTCGCTACTTAGAGTTACTATCTTACAAGCGTTTCACCGTTATCATGGGATTGACTTGGTTGAAGAATCTAATAATATGTATCAAAATGAAAGAACATTAATTTCTAAACGTGGTATTATTACTGATGCTCAAGGTAATGAGTTAGCAATCAATGTTAATACTTACGATTTACGTGCCAGTTTAAATGAAAATAATAAAACAATTACTGGTGAACCTGATTATGTTCAAGATAAAGAAAGAACAGTTAATGAATTATTAAATATTTTAGGTCTTAGCGATAATCAACAAGCTCGTGATTTATTTACAAGTCAATTAAATAGTGGTGCTGATGAGGTAATGTTTGGAAGTTATGGAAAAAACCTTAATTTAGATCAAAAAAATGCAATTGATGAACTTAACTTACCGGGAATTGGTTTTTATGAGATTCCTAGTCGTTATTATCCTTATGGTGATTTTGCTTCATATGCCGTTGGTTATGCGAAGTATGATGAAAACAACAACCTAATTGGAGAGATGGGAATTGAACAACAAATGGATGGTTATCTACGAGGAGAAAATGGTAAAGTTGTTAACATGTTAGATGCTAATGGGATTCCAATAGCAGGTGTTAGTGAAAAAGTTATTACTCCAAAAGTAGATGGAAATAATATTGAATTAACAATTGATGCTAATATTCAAGCAATAGTTCAAGAGGAAATGACTAATGCTCTAGCAGATAAGCAATTTGATTTAGCCTATACTTTAATAACAGATGTTAAAACTGGTGAGATATTAGCAATGCATTCATTGCCAACATTTGATCCAAATGTTCGTAATGTTGAAAACTATACTAACCCATTTACAAGTTATTGCTTTGAGCCAGGAAGTACGATTAAAACGTTCTTAGTAGCAGAAGCAATGGAACGTGGTGTATGGGATGCTAATAAAACTGTAAAAACAGGTAATACTACTCGACCTAGTTGGGGTGGTGTTTATATTGGAGACTGGGTTTGGAATAAACATAAAGCTTCTTGGGGAATGCTTGAATGGAATAAAGGTTTTTATGTTTCTTCAAATACAGTAATGTTAGCAATCTTGGATGAAGTAGGATATGATACTTGGGTTGATGCCCTTAGTAATAAATGGGAATTTGGAAAAGCAGTAGATAGTTCTTTATTTAGTACTGATGCTTGTACACTAAATCCCCAAGCTGATCTAGATATCGCAACAACTGCTTTTGGGCAAGGGATGACTTCTAATGCCATGCAAATGGCTCGAGCTTACTCTGCTATTGGAAATAATGGAGTTATGACTACCCCTCATATTGTTAAAGAAATTACTACAGCAGATACAGGTGAAGTAATTTATACAGATACTCAAGATTCAACGCTACAAACTAAACAAGTTGTTAGTGAACAAACAGCTAATCAAGTATTAAAAGAAATGGAAAGTGTTGTTACTTATAAAGAGAATATGTCTTATCGTATAGGTACAGGTTATCTAGCTGATGGTGGTGCTATTCCCCTAGCGATTAAAACAGGAACAGCTGAGGTAGCAGGAGACAATGGTTATTCTAAATCAGCTGGAGAGATTTCAAGTTATGCAACGATTGCTCCAGCTAATGATCCACAAATCTTTATGTATACGGTATTAGTTAACCCGACATCAACATACTTAGATTTCTTAGGAAAAATGGTTAAGAATATTGCTAATAAATCAGTTAACTATTTAACACAAAAATCTAATGGTATTACAATTAATGATGATACTAATCGAATTTATTTCCCTGATTATACAGGTAGAGAAATATCAGAAGTTGTAGCTGAGTTACAACAACAAGGTATTAATGTTAGTGCTCTAGGAGATGGGAAGGTTATTAAACAATATCCGGGGGTTAACCAAGTAATTAGTAAGAATCAACAAGTAATCTTGCGGGGTGAGAACTTACAAATTGATTTTAACGTTC
Source organism: Caryophanales bacterium UBA3375 (assembly GCA_002359095.1). Lineage (GTDB taxonomy): Bacteria > Bacillota_I > Bacilli_A > UBA3375 > UBA3375 > UBA3375. The sequence continues at coordinate 953 of DEQD01000020.1, read as the reverse complement.
TTAAAGGAATGACTAATGGTCAAGCTCAAGGGGTATGTAGTGTGATGGATTGGGATTGTCACTTTAACGGTACAGGTAGTATTGTTGATATTGTTCCAACATCAGATTATAGTGTTAACTTAGAGTGTAAATTACCAGACCGGGTAAATGAAGAACTAAATCAAAGAAAACGTCCTGAAGAGAATCAAACTTCATAGGAGGTGCATATGAGTTTAAATGGTGAATTAGTAATTAAATATAATGATTTAAATAATATGTATATTAATGCTCGACGATATTATGAGTATATATCACCAGCTTTAGAAAAACAACAAATATTATTAGAATCATTAGAATATGTTAATAATACAGATGCTAGTGGTCGTTCTTTTGAATCATTAAAATTATTTATTAAGGATTTATTTAATATTCTAGGTAGTAATATAACAATGATTTTTGATCTGTATATGAAGATTACAGCTTTATATGCTTTTGAATTTGCTAAATTGAATCAATCAAAACCAGAAGGTTATGATGAAATAAGTGATGTTAATTTTAATGAATATGATGATCTTAATACCAAAGACGGGATTGAATTTAGTAAATCAGATTTAGAAAATACACTTAACGCTATTGCTTTATTAAAAGATACATATCCAATAAAACATATGTGTTTAGGTGGTACTATTTATAGTATGGATACTGAAATAGAAAGTAGTATTATTGATACGACTCAAATTGAAGAATCATTAAAAACACTACATAATAATATTAATGAAATTATTAATCGTTCTGAAAGAATTGATCAAAGATTTAATGAAGAAATTGAGTTAATTAACAACATGATTAATATAACACTTAATATTATTAGTTATGCTAATAGTGTTAATATTAGTAATTATCAAGCAGGTGATATTTTTAGTGTTAATCCCTATGGGATTAATACTTTAGATCAACTAATAAGTTGTTATGAT
>DEQD01000033.1 GCA_002359095.1 Caryophanales bacterium UBA3375 | reverse complement strand
ACAAAATTTTACACAATACCAAATTTTTATGGCTTATGAAGGAATATATACAGGAATTCTTAATGGATATAATAAAACTAAAATAAGTAGTAGTATTTCGATTGTTGGTAATATAATGTTATTACTATTATTAATCCTTAATAGTAGTAATAATCCGATTAGTGTAATTAATATATTATTAATAATTAATATTTTAAGAGGGCTTGCTTTTATATTGATAACTAAAATAATCCAATATAAAATAACTACAGTTAAAAATGGTTAAACTTAAATTTATAGTATAATAACTATGTAAAAGTTTTTAAAATTAAAAGAAAGGGAAATTCCTTTCTTTAATCTATATACTTAGGTTTATAAATAATTTAACCATGGTTAATAGTAAGGATTAATATGAATGAACAAGCACTAGTAATTGATGTAATTGCCGATATAATTTCTTCATTAATTGTTTGTCTAATTGTACATAGTTCTTTTTTTATATTTTTAAAAACTAGAGAAAAAAGACAACAAACAAAAGCAGAGATTAAACATCAAGAGTTAATTAAAAAAATAGAAGAGTTAGAAGCTAAATTAGGTGAAAAAGAAAAATAATAATTCATAACAAGTAAATATTTTGGTATAATTTATATGCCTAAGTAGGGGAAGATATTATGAACCAGGTCAGGACTTAATTGGAGCAGCCTTAAGTAATCATCTTTGGTCTATTTAGGCTTTTTTAGTGAATTTAAGGAGCTATTGATGAATAATTATAATTTTTATCGTCGTTATCGTCCGACTAACTTTGATGAAGTAGTAGGACAAAAGAATATTGTAACAACACTTAAAAATGCAATGAAAAATGATCGGATTTCTCATGCATATTTGTTTAATGGACCTAGAGGGACAGGTAAAACATCAATAGCTAAAATTTTTAGTAAAGAGATTAATAAGATAACAACTTCAGGTGAGCATCCAGATATATGGGAAATGGATGCTGCAAGTAATAACGGGGTTGATGAGATTAGAAAAATAATTGAGAATGTTAACTTTGTACCAATTGAAGCTAAATATAAAGTTTATATTATTGATGAGGTACATATGTTAACTAAGGGAGCTTTTAATGCTTTATTAAAAACTTTAGAAGAACCTCCTAAACATGTAGTATTTATTTTAGCGACAACAGAAATTCATAAAGTACCAATAACTATTATTTCTAGATGTCAAAGATTTGACTTTGGTCGAATTAGTATTGATGAAATTAGTGATCAAATTAAATACATTTTAGATAAAGAAAACATTACTTATGAATTAGAAGGAATAAGACGTGTAGCATATCTTGGTGATGGAAGTATGCGTGATAGTTTAAGTTTACTTGAAAAAGTAGTAACATTTAATGGGGATGTAACTTTAAGTAGTGTTAATGCTAGTTTAAACTTAGTAGATGATAAGATATTAGATGAGTTTATTTCTATGTTACTTACAGGTAATAGTAATGAAGTAATTAACTTATTTAACAAACTATATTATCAAGGAATAGATGAATGTAAGTTTATCGAAGATATTGAGTTAAGAATTAAAGATTTAATTCTAAAAGATAATAATAAACAATTAGTAGAAGTTTTAAAATTAATTAATGAATTAAATCAAAGTTTGTATTATTCTAATAATGTTAAATTAACGATTGAAGTTTATTTAATTGAAATTACTAGTTTATGTAATAATAACAATATAAGTAATGAAAGTGTAATTGGTACTCCTGTTGTTGAAAAACAAGCACAAGTAATTAAGATTAAAGAAGAGGCAGAAGTAGATAAAGAGGAACCGATAATTAATATAGAAGAACAACCAATGGTTGAAGAAGAAATTATAGTTAAAGAACCAAGTGAAATAATTAAAGAAGAAGTTAAGATACAACAACCAGTAGTTAGTATACAAAATACTAAAACAGAAAATAACTATGAATTAGCTGGTAATGTAACTTTAATTGATGTATTATGTAGTGCAACTAAAGAATTAAAAGAACAATTAATGCCTCAATTTAGAGATATAGTAAATAATTTAAGAGCAAGTAACGAGTTTGGACTAGCAGGCTTTTTTCAAAATGCTAATGTTCAAGCTGCTAGTCCTTATGGATGTGTTATAAGTATTGAAAAAGATATGTTTGATATGTTTAATGAAAGAATTAAAGATATTGAAAATATTTTAGCAAAAGAAAGTGATAATGAGTATCGTGTTTTCTTATTTGAAAGAAGTATTTGGGAACAAGAGCGAGAAGGTTATCGTAATCGTGTTAGAGAATATCGTAAAAACGATACTCAAAAATTAGCACAAAGTGTTTTTAAAGGTGTTAAAATAATTAAGAAGTAAAAATAAATTAGGAGTAAATTATGAATCCAGCACAAATTAAAAAAATGATGCAAGAAGCACAAAAGATGCAAGCAAATTTAGAAAAAGAACAAAAGAAATTAGATAAAAAAGAATATACTAAAACTCTAGGTGGGGGAATTAGTATTACAATGAATGGTAAAAAAGAATTAATTAATATTGATATTAAACCAGAATTACTTGATCCTGAAGATAAAGAATTTTTAGAAGATATGATTAAATCTGCTTTTAACGAAGTTAGTGAAGAAATTGATAATGAATATAATGAAGTTATTGGTAGTTTAACCCAAGGAATGCCATTTTAAAAAAGATAATATCTTTAGCTAGTAGTTCTAGTGGTAATTGTTATTTATATCAATTTGATAATAATAAAAATATTTTAGTTGATTGCGGAATGACATATAAATATATTAATGAAGTATTTGATAATATCGGCTTTGATTTTTCCTTAATAGATGGAATAATTATAACTCATGAACATACAGATCATATTAAGGGTTTAAATATGATAATTAAAAAACATCATCCTGATATTTATATGTCACCTAAGTTAGCTAAAGTTTTAGATATTAATAATTATATTGATATATATAATGAAGATAATATTAATGGTATTAATTATGAAGTTATTAATACTTCTCATGATGCAATAGATCCTATTGGCATTATTTTTAAAACTAATAATGAAAAAATAGTTCATATTACTGATAGTGGATATTTGAATAAAAATACAGTTAGTATGTGTCATAATGCCAATTATTATTTAATTGAATCTAATTATGAAGATAGTGTAATTATGAGCAATACTAATTATCCACTTAAAACTAGACAAAGAATTATGAGTGAAAAAGGACATCTTTCTAATCTTGATTGTGCTCGTTATTTACACAAAATGGTAGGAAATAATACAACTCATGTATTATTTGCCCATATGAGTGTAAATAACAATAATGATGATTTAATTTTAGAGCACAATCAAGATTTAGATGTTGAACATAAAATAGTACTTAAAAAAGATCAAGTTATAGAAGTGGAATTTTAATGCAAAAATGTATTATTGATATAATAGTAGTAGGTAAGTTAAAAGAAAAGTCATTAAAAGATTTAGAAAGTGAATATAGTAAACGACTTACTCGTTATGCTAAAATTAATATCATTGAATTAAAAGATAGTAAAGATAATGATATTAATTTAGCAATTAAACAAGAATCAAAATTAATTTTAGATAAGATTGACGATAAAAGCTTTATCATCTTACTTGATATTAAAGGTAAAATGTTAAGTAGTGATGATTTAAGTAAAGAAATAAATAAGATCACCCAAACAAATGCTAAAATTACCTTTATTGTTGGTGGAAGTAATGGAGTAAGTATGGATGTAAAAAACAAAGCAAATATGTTGCTTAGTTTTTCACCAATGACTTTTCCCCACCAATTATTTAGAATTATGCTACTAGAACAAATATATAGAAGTCTTGCTATTTTAAATAACTCGCCCTATCATAAATAATTAGATATAATAGATAAAAAGGAGTAATAATGAAAAACGTAAAATTAATTGTAAGTGATGTTGATGGAACACTAGTAAGTAGTAGCGATGCTAGTTTTTCAACTAACTTAATTAATACGCTTAAGGAACTAGATAAACAAAATAAGTATTTTGTTTTATGCTCCGGAAGACCTACATTTAGTTTAATTTCTTTAGCAAAAGAAATTAATCAAAATGCAGAAGCTAACATTATTAAATTTGTTTCTGGTTATAATGGTGGAGAAATTTATGATGTTGTAAATGATAAATATTTACTTCAAGATGGAATTGATGCTGATGAAGTTAATAGAATTAATAATTTTATTATTAGTTTAAATCAAGATGTACTAAATTATGATGGTGATGTGGTAGTTAGTAATAATCCAAACAACGTTCATGCTCAACATGAAGCTATTATTTGTAAAAAACCTGTTGAGCAATTAACAAATACTAAATTCTCACCAAAAGTACTTGGTTTAGTTAATCCTAAAGACATGGATGATGTACTAAATCAAGTACAAAAAGAATTAGTTGATTATAAAGTAACTAGATCAACACCATACTTTTTAGAGATTAATAATAAACATATTGATAAAAGTAATACATTAAAATTTTTAATGGATTATTTAAATATTGATCATGAAGATACAATGGGACTTGGTGATAATTTAAATGATTATGAACTAATTAAATATGCAAAGTATGGTGTTAGTTTAGAAAATGGATTAGATGAAGTAAAAAATATTGCTAATATTGTTATTGGTGATGTTAAAGATGACGCAGTGTCAATTTTTATTAATGAAAAAGTATTATAAGGAGTGATGTGGAATATCAAGCGGTAATTAATATTGATAATAATATTCATGATGAGTTTGTAAAACAACATCCATTATGTAATTTATTACAATCTTCTTCTTGGGCTAAGATAAAAGATAATTGGGATAACTTTTTATTTAGTGTTGTTGATTCTAATAACAACGTTGTTGCTAGTAGTTTAGTATTAGTTAAAATAGTTAAAGGATTTAGTATTTATTATATTCCGCGTGGTCCGATTATGGATTATAGTAATAAAGAAGTAGTAAGTTTTTATTTTAACGAATTAAAACAATATGCTAAGAAACATAAATGTATCTTTATTAAGTTTGATCCCGGAGTTATATATAAAGAATACTTAATTAAAGATCAACAAGAAGCAAATGTGTTAAATCAAGAAGTAATTAATACACTTATTAGTGTAGGTGCTAAATATCATGGTTTAACAACATATATAAAAGAAAGTTTTCAACCTCGTTTTATCATGGGAGTAAAACAAGATTGTTTTAACGAAGAAGAATTACCACGAAGAACAGCAAAATCACTTAGAAGTGCGATTAAACATCAGGTTAAAGTGGATGTGTATGATCGTAGTTATTTAGATGAATTTGCTCGATTAATGCAACTAACCGAGGATCGCAAACAAGTAAGTTTACGAAACATTGAGTATTATCATAAACTACTAGATACGTATCCAGAAACTGGATACTTGTATCTAGCAAGTGTTGATTTACAACCGCGATTAGAAGAATTAACTAACCAACAAAATCAACTAAATGCTGAGTTAAATGATGAAAATACAACTAACAAACGTAAGAAAAAAATTAATCAAGAACTAGAAGTTGTTAATAAAGAGTTAAAAGAAACAAAAGAATTAGTAGAAAAATACCCAAATAAGGAATTTATTTCTGGTGGAATCATGGTTGGTTTTGGTGATCAGATGGAAATGTTATATGCGGGTATGAATGATGATTTTAAACACTTCTATCCACAATACTTACTATATACTACTCAATTTAAAGATGCCTTTAATCAAGGATATAGTTTTTGTTCAATGGGTGGAGTAGAAGGAACTCTAGATGATGGGTTAAGTATATATAAATCAGCTTATGATCCTCATGTAGTTGAATATATTGGTGAATTTGATATTGTGTTAAATAAATTTATGTATCAAGCATATAAAATATTAATGAAATTAAGATAAAGACGGATATTAAATCCGTCTTTTTAAATTTATATTTTATATGCTTGATTTAACTCAATTTATTTTTGCTTATAATGAAATTGAGGGTGTTACCCTCTAGGTATCACCTTCTAGATTAGAGGTGGTAGTGTTGAAAAGATAATTTTAGTAGTAATTTTAAGTAGTTGTGTGATTCATGTAAGCAAGAACTTGACCAAAACCGTAAAGTTATGGGTTGAGTTAGTAATCTACTTAAAAGAAATAATAAAAAAAGACGGTAAATAGCCCACACCGTCTTTTTTTTAGATTGGTTGATAATATTGATTCTCGATAATTTTACTTTTAGCTAGTGAAGATAAAGATAAAGTCTTTATTCGACTTAACTCACTTATATAATAGCATATTTAATAGTAATTATATATTTTGTTATAAATTTGATTTTTTAAGTATTGTAATATTGATTATTTTAACTAAAGTTTATCGTTAAATTATCTATATGAAAATTAAATTTTAACCAAATTTGTAAATTTTTGAAATTGCTTTCATAAATTTTTATATTTATGGTATAATCTAAGCGTTAAAATTTAATATAATGCAAGGAGTAAAATGAAAAAAGAATTTATTATTACTGATGAAACTGGATTACATGCACGTCCAGCGAGTTTAATCGTTAATGAAATGAACAAGTTTGCTTCTGATGGAACTATTAAAGTTGATGCTAAAGAAGCTAACATTAAATCTATTATGGGGATCATGGGATTAATGATTTCTAAAGACCAAGTAATTGAAGTTGAAATTACAGGGGCTGATGAAGAAGATGCAATGGATGCAGTACAAGCAGTTATTATTGATAATAATTTAGGGAAAGTTAATAACTAAGATGAAAGTTATTAATGGTATTGGTGTTGGTGATGATATAAGAATTAGTAAAGCATTCTTATTACAAACACCAGAAATTAATATATCTAATGAGCCAGCTAGCAATGTTGATACAGAGCTAGCTACTTTTAATAAAGCTCTAGAATTAACTAAAGAACAAATTAATCAGATTAAAACTGCTAGTAGTGATAAATTAAGTGCAGAGCAATTAGGAGTATTTGATGCTCACTTAATGATTGTATCTGATCCTGAGTTAGTAAATAATGTAACTAACATGATTAATGAAGGAAATAATGCTATATTTAGTATTGATACAGTATGTAATAACTTTATTTCGATGTTTTCAGCTATGGAAGATGAATATTTTAAACAAAGAGCTAGTGATGTGGCTGATATTAGAACACGTTTATTATCAAATGCGTGTGGAATTAAGATTCCTGATTTAACACTTATTGATGAAGAATGTGTTTTAATTAGTTATGATTTAACTCCAAGTGAGACTGCACAATTAAATAAAGAATTTGTACAAGGATTTGTAACATCAATAGGAGGAAGAACTTCACATGCTTGTATTATGGCTAAAAGTATGGGGATTCCTGCTTTAGTTGGTTGTGGAGAAGTGATTAATGAAATTAATGATCAAGATACAGTAATTATTGATACTGTTAATTCGAAATTAATAGTTAATCCAGATGAATCTACATTAAATGAATATCAAACACTTATTGCTAAACTAAGAGAGCAACAAGAGTTTGAAAAATCATTTATGGATAAAGAATCAATTACTAAAGATGGGGTAAAAAAAATTATTGCCTCAAATATTGGTACTCCTCAAGATGCCATTGGTGCTGTAGAAAATGGTGCTGAAGCAATTGGTTTATTTAGAAGTGAGTTTTTATACATGGATAAAACTGAACTTCCAAGTGAAGATGAACAATTTGAAGCATACAAATCAGTATTAGAAACAATGAATGGGAAACAAGTAATTGTAAGAACACTAGACATTGGTGGAGATAAAGAATTAGATTACTTAAATATTGAAGCTGAAAGTAACCCATTCTTAGGTTATCGTGCAATACGTATTTGTCTAGATCAAACAGATATCTTTAAAACACAATTACGTGCATTAGTTCGTGCTAGTGCGTATGGTAACTTAGGAATTATGTTTCCGATGATTGCTACAATTGATGAATTACGTGATGCTAAAAAAATCTTAGAAGAAGTAAAACAAGAATTAATTAACGAAGGTGTTGAGATTGGTGATAAAATAGAAGTGGGAATGATGATTGAGATTCCTTCAGCATGTATTATGGCTGATTTATTTGCTAAAGAAGTTGACTTCTTTAGTATTGGTACTAACGATTTAATCCAATATACAATGGCTTGTGATCGTATGAGTGAAAAAGTAAGTTATCTTTACCAACCATATAATCCAGCAGTATTACGTATGATTAATATTGCCATTAAAGCAGCTCATGAAGCAGGAATTTGGATTGGAATGTGTGGGGAAATGGCAAGTGACCCACTTGCTCAATTAATCCTACTAGCAATGGGACTTGATGAGTTTAGTATGTCAAGTAGTAATATCTTACAATCACGTGCTAACTTTGCTAATTTAAATGTTGGTGATTTAGTACCACACTTAAATAACATATTAAACTTAACTACTAGTGAAGAAGTAGAAGAGTATGTTAAAACAATTAAATAGGAGAGTTTATGTCATTTAATAATAAAGAAATTTGTGATTTTTCCCTAAAAGCTTATTTAGATAGTGAATTTATAACAGTTAATAAAGAAGATTTAGTTGGTAAATGGAGTGTTTTATTCTTCTATCCTGCTGACTTTACTTTTGTTTGTCCAACAGAATTAGAAGATTTAGCTATTCGTTATGATAAATTTAAAGCTTTAGGGTGTGAAATTTATTCAGTAAGTAATGATACACACTTTGTACATAAAGCTTGGCATGATAGTAGTGATGCTATAAGTAAAGTTGAATTCCCAATGATTGGGGATCCAACAGCTAGATTATCTAAATATTTAGATGTATATATTCCAGAAGATGGAACAGCTGAACGTGCTACATTTATTATTAATCCTGAAGGAAAAATAGTAATGTATGAAATTAGTGCGGGACCAATTGGTAGAAATGCAGATGAATTACTTAGAAAAGTAGAAGCTAGTCAATTTGTTTATGAACATGGTGATCAAGCTTGTCCTGCTAACTGGCATCCAGGAGAAAAAACATTAACTCCAGGTATAGATTTAGTTGGTAAGATTTAATTAAAAAGGCTACATAGTAGTTTTATTATTAGGAGGAATAATGAAAATACTTAGTATAGTTGATAAAGGTTTTGAAGAACTAGAATACATGGGAACATTTGATTTAGCACGACGTGCTAATATTGAAGTCGATTTATACTCAATTACTGGTGATGCTGTTGAAGCACAATATGGAAATGTGTTTGCGGTAAAAGGTAGTATTGATGATATCGGTGATTTTGATCAATATGATTGTCTATTTATTCCAGGTGGGATGCATATTACAAACAGTTTGCGAAATCGTGATGATATTCTAGCAATAATTAACGAGTTTAATAACCAAGGTAAACTTCTGGCTTGTATTTGTGCAGCTCCACTACTATTAAACGATGCAGGTTTACTTACTAGCGGTAGTTATACAATGTATTATCCGATGGCTGAAGAATGTGGTGCTACATTAACACAAAATAAGGTAGAAATTAATGGAAATATCATTACTGGTTGTAGTGTCGCAGCAACTCTAGATTTTGGTTTAGCTGTTTGTGAGTATTTAATTGGAGCAGAATTATATCAAGATTTAGAAGATGAAATTCTTTTATAAAGGTTTTAAAATTAAGCATTTTAGACGTTTGTATAATAATGGGCACAAGATGCCCATTTTATAATCTACTTAAGTAGATAAATGTTATAAAACGGAAGTAAATTCTGTTTTTTAAAAGGGTATAGATCAAAAAGACTAAATAATATAATATTATTTTGTTAGCTATTCTTGGAATTTCGTTATTTCCTATAGCTAACGGTGCTTATAGTATTACAGACGAATATCAGCAAGAAGTAAAACAAGAGGTAGAAAACAAACTACAAGCACATAGTTTTGTAGTTAATGATAATAAATCTCTTGATAAAGAAAATAACGATAAATTGAAGCAGTTTCACTGCTTCTTTTTATTTTATAAATGATATAATTAAATATAATAGGAGAAATATATGAATGTAATTATTGCAATCTTACTAATTATCTTAATTGTTGGGGTTGTTGTTTTAATTATAAAACAAAACCAAATTACAAGTAATTTGAAAAAACAACAATTAGATAATGAGTTAAAAGAAGATAACAAAATGAATAATATCGTAAATAGTATTGATAACAAAACTTCATTATTAAATACTGAGATTGATAAGAAGTTAGCTTCTTATAATGAGCAATCGTTATCGATGTTAAAAACAACAATAACTACAATTGATCAAAAACTAGCTAATCAACAGCTTGAAAATAATGAACGAAATAAAGATATTATTGAACGTATTACTAAATTAGATGGAGCTCAACAACAAATTTTAGGACTTAATGATTCGATCAACAACTTAGAAAGAACCCTAAATGATAAAAAAGCTCGTGGAACTTTTGGAGAATTACGTTTACAAACAATTATGGAAGATGTATTTGGAACAAATACAACAACTATTTGGGAACGTCAAGCTAAAATGGAAAATGGGACAATTGTAGATTTTATTCTACATGCTCCACAACCTTTAGGTAATTTATGTATCGATTCTAAATTTCCTCTAGAAGGATACAATCGTATTGTTGAATCAGAAAATGATGAAGAATTAACTAAAGCTAGAAAAGAATTTAAACAACATGTAAAAAAACATATAGATGATATTAGTTCTAAATATATTATTCCAAACATAACAGCTAATCAAGCTATTATGTTTGTACCAAGTGAAACAATCTTTTCAGAAATTTATGCTTATCATGAAGAAATAGTTGCCCATGCTTATGCTAAGCATGTCTGGATTTGTTCGCCAACTACACTAATGGCGGTGTTAAATCTTTTATTAGTTGTAATTCAAGATGTAAATAGAAATGCTTATGCTAAAGAAATTCAAAAAAATCTTAATGATTTAAAAGTAGAATTTGATCGTTATGAATTAAGATGGAATAAATTAGTAAAAGATGTTGATAATGTATTAAAAGATATAAAAGATTTAGACGTTACAGCAGGTAAGATTAATAAACGTTTTAATCAAATAGAACAAGTGGAGATAGAACGTGATTAAACATTTATATATTCATATTCCGTTTTGTAAATATATTTGCAGTTATTGTGACTTCTGTAAAAAGTATGTTCAACACTACAATATAGATGAATATTTAGATTTATTAGATCAAGAATTAAGTTTGTATCAAGATGAATTTCATCTTGATACTATTTATGTTGGTGGTGGTACTCCATCAACACTTAATATTAATCAATTAAATATATTAAAAAATATTATTAATAAATATACTAAATTAAATGATAATTACGAATTTAGTTTTGAAGCTAATCCTGATGATATAACTGATGAATATGCAAAAGCATTACACCAAATTGGTGTAAATAGATTAAGTATGGGAATACAAACTCTTAACAATGATATTCTAAAACAATTAGGAAGAGAATATCAAGATCAAGATGTATATCATGCTCTTGATATAGCAAGTAATTATTTTGATAATATTAGTATTGATTTAATGTTTAATTTAAAAAATCAAACATTAGAAGATATAGATAAAGCAATTGAATTAGTCAATAGATACACTTCTATTAAACATATATCTGTATATAGTTTAATAGTTGAAGATCATACTAGACTTGGAAACCAAGACTACTATAATCTTGATGAAGATCAAGAATCACAAGTATATAAATATATTCAAAACAAATTAAAAAACTTTGGTTTTAATCAATATGAAATAAGTAATTGGTCTAGAAGTAATGACTATATTTCTAAACATAATTCTTGTTATTGGGATAATAGTGAGTATGTAGGTATTGGTTTATCTGCTAGTAGTTATTATAAAAATTATCGTTATACTAATACTAGAAGCTATAAAGATTATTTAATAACAATTACTAAAAAAAATAACCCTATAGTGGATTATGAACAACTAAGTAATTATGATAAAATATATTATAGCATTATGCTTGGATTAAGAACTAGTAGAGGAATTAATTATGATTTAGTTAAAGACTATATTAGTGATATTAATCAATTTGAAATTATAGATAAAAACATTAGAATTAAAGAAGATTATTATTTCATTAGTAATGAAATAATAATCAATATTCTAATAAAATTGGAGGAATCATGGCAAGAATAGGTATTCTAGCGTGTTATAGTGCAATGATGACGCCTAAGATTGATAAATTTAATGATATTAAATTTATCTCGCTTATGGCTCGCGTTGATGATAAAGAATTTATCTATGGAGATATTAGTTTAGAAGAGTATTTTAATGTTGTTGAAAAAAGTAGAGATATTCCACGCACTTCACAACCAAGTACACAAGAAATAGCTGATACACTAACACCAATGTTATCAGAATATGACTTCATTTATATTGTTTCAATTAACAATGGTTTATCAGGGATTGCTCAAAACTTTAGACTAGCATCAGAAGATGCTAATGCTAGTGATAAAGTAAGAGTTATTGAAGCAGAAAGTATTACATTATCTGAAACAGCAGTAATTGAGACAATTATTGATGGAATTGAATTAAATAAATCAATTGATGAAATTAATAGTGCAATTGATGAAGTCGTAGCTACTTCTCAAACATTCTTATTCCCTGCTAGTTTTAAATACTTAAAACATAGTGGGCGAATTAATGGAGTTCAAGCACTACTTGGTGCTGCTCTTAATATGAAAATCTTTTTACAAGTAAAAGATGGTAAAGCAGATGTAGTAGGTAAAGGTAGAGGAATAGCATCTATTCTTAAGTTTTTAGATAACTACATTGATGAGAATGGATTTACAAAAATATATTTTGGTCAATACCTAGTTGATCAAAAAACATGTGATCAAGTTATTAATTTTTTAACATCAAAAGGTTTAGAAGTTATTGTTGGTGAGAGTGAAGATATAGTAGCTCCTACTCACTTTGGACCAAATACGTTTGGTGTATGTTTCTATAAAGGAGGTTTTTAGTATGAAAACTGTTTTTGTTACTGATTCAACATTTTATATGAATAAAGCTATTGTTGAAAAATATAATATTAAACAAGTTCCTTTAATGATTAATTTTAATGATAAAACTTATAAAGAAGATCAATATAATTTAGCACAAACTAAAGAAATTTTTGACCGGATTGATGCTACTAAAGAACTTCCTAAAACTAGTCAACCGGCTACAGATGCTTGGATTAGTGTATTTAGTGAGTTAAAAAAAGAAGGTTATGAACGTATAATTGTGCTAACTATTAGCGTCGAGATTTCAGGAACACTACAAGGAGCTCAAGCTGCAGCTAACATGTTTATGGAATATAATGATGTTGAAATATTAGTATTTGATTCTAAATCTGATGCTCAAGGTAGTGGGATTGTGTTATGTGATATCTTAAGAGAAGTTGATCGTCGTGGTGAATTAAGTAAAGAAGATATTCAAGAAATTATTGATTGGCATGCTCAAGTTATGCGTATTTTCTTACTTGTTGATGATTTAAAATATCTAGCTTATGGTGGAAGAATTCCTACAACTATTGCTAATGTTGGTAATGCATTACGGATTAAACCAATTATTCATATTCCAGCAGGGAAATTATTAGAACACTCTAAACATATCTCTAGAAAGAAAGCAATTAAAGCAATTGTAGATATCTTTAGTAAAGATAGTGCTAGTGTAACTACACCGATGTATTTTAGTGCTGGTGATTTATTTAATGAAACAGATTTATTACAATCTACAGAGATGTTAAAAGAAAATGCTAATACTGAATTAATTGAATTACCTTATTCTTCATTTGGATCAGTAATTGGAGTTCACATTGGTCCTGGAACTATAGCATTTGGTTATACAATACCTTATGAGTACCATGAACAGATCGATAAAAGTTATTATTTAGACTAAGTAAAAAGAAGTTAATTTTAAATTCTAAAATTAACTTCTTTTTTGTTAAAAAATTTTATTATTTACTTTCAATAGAAAGATAAAATTGATTATAATTGAAATGAATTGTAAATATAGAGGTAATAAAATGAATAAAATAATCATTACAACAGATGTGCATGGTCAATATACAAATGATGACTTTAGTTAGTGTAATTAATGATATTCGTGATGAAAATACAATAGTAATTGATAATGGTGATTTCTTTCAAGGAACACCGCTTATGACTTATTATTTTAAATATAATAAATTTGATAATCCAGCAATCAAGGTAGCCAATTATATTGGTTATGATTATTATAATTTTTGTAATCATGATTTTAATTTTGGAAAAGATAATTTAAAATATTACATTGATAATATTAATGCTAATATTTTAACACAAAATATAAGTATTGATAAATATATACCTGAGTTAACTATTCATACATTTAATGATAAAATGAAAGTAGCACTAATTGGTATTACTACTGATTTTGTAACTGTTTGGGAAAAAAGAACACTTACAAGGAATAGAAATACTTGATAGTTATCAAGTACTAAGAGATAAAGTAACTGAGGCTAAAAGTAAAGATGTTGATTTATTGGTTGGTATTTATCATGGTGGAATAGAAAAAGATTTAGAAACAGGAAGTATATATACCTCAACTACCGGAGAAAACCAAGGATATAAGTTTTGTGAAGACTTTGATTTAGATATTCTAATTACAGGTCACAAACATCGAGAAATTGTAAGTACTGTTAATGTGTAGTAGTAACACAATCAACTAATAAAGCACAAAGTATGATCGTAATAGAATTTGATAGAAAAAAATTAAAATACCACAACTTATTAAAGCTAGTGAGATAAATACAAATGATGATAAAATAAACGATTTAATTCAAATGGAGTTAGATCAAACTAGTTTATGGTTGGACCAATCAATCTGTAAAGTTATAAATGGAGATTTCTTAATTAAAGATCCATATAATGATCGCATTAATAAACATCCAATCTTTAGTTTTATTAATCAAGTAATGAAAGATAAAGCACACACACAATTAAGTAGTTGTGGCTTAAGCATAGAAGCAATTGTTTTTAACAAACAAATAACAGTAAGGGATGTATTAGCCACTTTCACATATGCAAATACTTTAAAAGTATATGAAGTTAGTGGGAGAGTGTTAAAACAATATCTAGAACAAAGTTTAACATTCTTTATTTTAGATGATGGTGAAATCAAAATTAATCCTAAAAAGATAGAACCTAAGAATGAATTGTATAATTATGAAATGATTGATGGATAAACTACATAGCTGATATTTCTAAACAACAAGAAGAAAGAATAATAAGTATGACTTATAATGGAGAAGAAATAAAAGAAGATGATACTTTTAGTTTATGTCTTACTAATTATCGTGCTATTGGTACTGGTGGTTATGATATGGTAAAAGATATGAAGTTTGTAGAAGAATTACAAGTAGACTTTAGTGATGTTTTAATTGATTATTTATTAGATAAAAAGAAATAGAGGTAATTGATAATAACAATATTAAATTAATTAAATACCAAGAGTGCATGATAATTTGATTCTAAAAGAATCAAATCAATCATACACTTTTAAATCATGAATTAGTTGATAGTAATATATTATCATAATTGGTATGATATAAGAGTATGCTATTAAAAATGGTTTTATTGGAAACGTAACATTTTAAATGTAGAATAACACAGTTTTTAATACATAATAGAAAGGATGTTATGTTTAAAAATAAAACAGAACTAATTACTTTTGCAATTATGATGGTAATAGTAATGGTATATGGGATGGTTGTTTATAATATAGCTTTAGCTCAAGGAGGGTTAAACAATCAAATCTTTTTAATCACATTATATGAATTATCAATAATGGGAATTATAGCATTTATTTTAGAAGAATTATTTGTAGAAAAATTAGCAACAAAGATTACATTTAAAACACTTGATGGTAAAAATACACAACCGATATTTATTACTATTTTTATGTCTTGTATGATTGTTTGTTTAATGTGTCCATTAATGAGTTTGGTTGCTACATTAATTCATCATAATGATGGAATGAATATGATTATACATGGATTCAAATAACAGTTCTAAATTTTCCAATGGCATTATGTTTACAATTATTTTTATAGGATCATTAGTAAGAAGTTTATTTAATTTGATCTTTAACAAAAAACAAACGAATTAATCGTTTGTTTTTTGTTTAGTCTTATTAATATGCATATAAATAAGAGAGATAGATAAAAATATAATATAGAAGATAAAATAAATAACTTGGTGTTCATGAACAAATATTGTAAATAGATGGAATAATATTATTTCAATCTTAGCAATAATAATATGAAACTTAACTTTTTTATTATGTGTTTGTCTTATATCAATGGCATAAAATATATATAGAATTAAACTAGTAAATACACTAATAGTATATGTGTTAATTTTAAAATGTTCGATATATAATTTAGAAAACAGTATTAGTGCAAATATTAAGTTAATGATCCATGAATATTTATTATATAATTTAATTATTTGTTTTTTCTTCATAAGTAGTTAATTTAGTTAAGTAATTAATTATCTTTATTTTGATTGGACCTAATAGTTCTATAAATATTTTATCCTTCTTTTTAACCATATTAATACTTCAATAAATATTGAAGTATAATTCCTTTCTATGTTATAAAGTTAATATATATTTATTATACTATATAAAGTTTAAGTCTATTAAATTTATTAATAAAATTGAGGGATAATGGAAAATTAAAGAATTAGTAAAAAGAATTAATGAAGTGATGCTATAGTAATAGGTGCATCTTCTGGATTATCATCATCATTTTATGACCATTATTAAGTCTATAATCAGTACTTTATTGATATTTATGGAAAGTATGAAGAAAAATATGAATAAGAGTGGTTTTGAAGGATATTATTTGGGAGGGAGTACATAATATGTTTTATAAAAGTTGATTAATAACCGAGGTTAAAATTTATATTATTATTATTATTATTATTATTATAAAATATACTCGGAGAGGAAATGAAAGTATTAGTTAGAGTAATTTTATTGTTAATCTTAACACAATCTATTTCAGCTTCAGTAATTGATATTGATAATAATAAATTCAATTATGGTAATGATGTAACTAGCTTAACATCTTATCCACTATTTAGTAATCAAGAAACTATTTATAAGATAAACGTGGTAGGTAATAATAGTAATAATATTTATACAATAGATTGGAATGATAATTTTGATTTTAATAATCAACAGATACGAATAAAAGAAGAACAAGTTAAAGAAATTAAAAATTATAATTATTTATTATTGATTTTGATTATAATTTTTATATTGTTTATGGTTGTATTTATAACAAACCAATATTACATTAACAAAAGGAGAAAAAATGATGATCAAAGTAAGTATTACTATTAACAATCAACAAAAAATTTTTTCTTTTGATAATGAATTAACTATTAGAAATACAATTGATACAATTATTAATAATGCATTTAATTATGGAGATAACAATATAACAATTTATTCAACGAGAAATCAAGAAAAATTAATGTCTAATTTAACTTTTAAACAAGCACAAATATTAACGGGAGATAATTTATATGTACAATTATCAAATAGTAATTAATTTAAGTCAATTTAGGGCTCGAACAATTAATGATATTAATTTACTTACAAAAAAGAATGAATATTTATTAGATACAAAAATAGATATTAATGATAATGAAGTTATTTTTAATTTTAATTGTGATCAATCACGATTATTAAATAATATTCATTTAACGTATCAAGAAAAATTAATAGTTTTGTTTAATCTGATTAAATTATATAATTCTTATAATATTCTAGATTTTTCTTTAAACCCTAATAATATTTATATCGATTATAATTTACAACCATTAATATTAATTAGAGATATAAAAGGACAAACAAACATAGATTATATTAATTGTATTAAAGCGGAAATTGGTTATTTGTTAGATCAAAAATATAGTTATTTTGATTATCTTGATGGTGGAGATGATTTACTTCTTAATAATGGAGCAAATGAATTTTTAGGTTTGAATACAATTGATGATATTCAAGAAAAATTAATAGTTTTATTAAATAAAGTAGATAATATTATTGATACTGATTATTCATTAATAAAAAATAATAAAATAAAAAAAGACAAAATATTAAAATCAATTCTTTTTGTTGGATTAATACTACTTTTAGTTTGTAGTGGATATTTATACTTTAATAATAAGCAAATTATGCAAAAAAACGATTTATATACAGCATATGTGAGCGAAAATTATAACGAGGTAATAGCAAATAGTAAAAAAATAAATATAAATAAGGCAAATACAGAAGAGTTATATGTAATTGCTCGAAGTGTTATAATAACTCAAAAACTTGAAGATAAAATTAAAGAAGAATTATTATCACAAGTTAGTATTAATGGTGACATAGAGTTATTAAAATATTGGGTATTACTTGGTCAAGAAGAATTTGAACAAGCAATAGATATAGCCTATAGTTTAAATGATAAGAACTTATCTATTTATGCTAATTTAAAATATTTAGATTATATAAATAATGATTCTAGTTTATCAACGGATAAGAAAGAAGAAAAACGAAAAAAAATAGAATCTCAATTGAAGGAATTAGGAGTAGAAATAAATAATAAATAGTATGGAAGGGTAATTATGTATTATATTTATAGATACAAGGATACAAATGTCAATTTATTTGCTTTTGATAATACTTTTAAATTAGAAAATATAAATTTTTCTAATACTAATGGTGTAATAAGCACGTTTTTTAATAATGAAATATTAGAAATTGAATTAGGGACAATTTATATAATAGATAATATAAAATTTATGGTACTAAAAGCAGATCGTTATATTTATAATATTAATAATTATCCTGTATTATTAAATGAATTTGGTGATATTAAATTAAATAATATTAATGCTAGCATTAACCATAATTTATTATCATCTAATAACGAAATTAATATGTATCTTAATTATCAGTTTATATCGAGCAATAGTGTTAATTTAGAAATCGGAGATGTTATAATTATTGATAATTATGTATTAATATATGGTGAAAATAGAATAATTAGTATTGGTAAGCCTTTACCAACAGAAATAGATTATTTTTTTCAGCCTTTTATTACTAGTTATAGTTATCAAACTAGTCCTAAAACTAATAAATATTTAGATGATGTTACAATAAAAATAAAATCTCCTGGTGAAAAACCAAAAATGGCAAAAGCCGGAATAATGAGAATAATAATTCCTCCTTTAGTGACAATAGGAGCTTCCATAGCACTTGCAATTATAACTAAGAGAGGGATTATGGTGCTAATTAGCATTGTAACAACAATATGTGCTTTATTTTTTTCTGCTACTGCTTTTATTAATGAGCGTGCTGATTTAAGAAGGAAAATAAAATTTAGAGAGAAATCTTATACTAAATATTTGTTAGGACGTCGAAAAAAATTATTTGATTTAAAAAGAAATGAACAAGAATATTACACATATAAATTTCCAAGTATAGATAATATTAGTAAAATGATTATATCAACTGATGAGCGTTTGTATGAACGTATAATTAGTGATGATGATTTTTTAACTATTAGTTTAGGATACTATGATTCTTCACCAACCTATCATATAGAATACGAAGATGATGAGTTAAAATATGGTAAAGATGATTTATATACTGATGCTAATGTAGTATATAATAAATTCAATAAAGTATGTGATGTTCCGCAAATTATAGATTTAAAAAGTAACAATTTAGGATTAATTGGAGATAAAAATTTAATTCACGATGAATTAAAACGCATAATTATGGATTTATCATTTTTCCAATCATATCATGATTTAAACATGGTGTTGTTAACTGATCAAATGTATAATGATGATTTTAAGTTTGTTGATTGGCTTCCACATTTTAAAATTGAAAATTTAAATTTGAATACACATATTGTAAGTGAGCAAATGAAAGAAATTGTATTAGGAAGCATTTATAATATTTTACGAAATAGAAAAATAAGTTTGGAACAAAATGAAAAAGATACAACTTTTATTCCACATATTATATTAATTATTGATGATTTAAAATTAATAATTAATCATCCAATTATGGAATATTTAACTAATAATCAAGAATTAGGAGTTAGTTTAATAGTTGGTGCTAATGAAACTTCAGATTTATTAAATAATATAGATAGTGTTTATTTGTTAAAGGATAAAAATAACGGTTTACTAAGAACTATTGATACTATTGAGGTAAATCGTTTGTTAAGAAGAGATGTTAAACAAGATGATAATTACGATCAATTATCTAGAGAGTTAGCTAAAATAGACCATAAGGTAGGAATTGATAATAGTATTCCGAACATGGTTGATTTTTTGGAAATTTTTGATGCTAAAACAGTTAGCGACTTAGAAATTAAGAAACGTTGGGAATCTAGTAATATTCATAAGAGTATAAATGTTCCTCTAGGAAAAAAGACGGTTAATGAAAAATTATACTTAAATTTACATGAAAAAGCTCATGGACCCCACGGATTAGTTGCAGGAACTACAGGTAGTGGTAAGAGTGAAATAATTCAAAGCTATATCTTAAGTTTAGCTGTTACTTTTTCTCCATATGAAGTTGGTTTTTTATTAATAGACTTTAAAGGTGGGGGTATGGCAAATTTATTTACTGATTTACCTCATTTAATAGGAACAATTACTAATTTAGATGGATCTGAAAGTATGCGTGCGTTATCTAGTATAAAATCTGAATTAAAAAGACGACAAAAAATATTTAACGATCACAATGTTAATAATATTAATCTATATAATGCGTTATTTAAAAATGGTAAAGCAAATGAACCACTACCACATTTATTTATTATTAGTGATGAGTTTGCTGAATTAAAAAAAGAGCAACCAGAATTTATGTCAGAATTAGTAAGTGTAGCTCGTATTGGACGAACATTAGGTGTACATTTAATTTTAGCAACACAAAAACCTAGTGGAGTTGTAGATGAACAAATATGGTCAAATTCTAAGTTTAAATTAGCTCTAAAAGTACAGGATGAAGCAGATAGTAAGGAAATGTTAAAAACTCCTGATGCTGCTCATATTACTCAAACAGGTCGTGCGTATCTGCAAGTAGGAAATAACGAAATTTATGAATTGTTTCAATCTGCTTGGAGTGGTGCTTTGTATAATATTAATAATGATAATACTCAAATTGACAATAATATTTATGAAATAAATAATCTAGGACAAAAAGTAATTATTAATGAAGATTTGAGTATTAATAATAAGGAGAAAGAAAAAACACAATTAGCTGCAGTAATTGAAGAAATTTGTAAAGTTTATCAACAATCTGACTATCAACCAGTAACAAAAGCTTGGTTACCAAGTTTAAAAACAGAAATAATAAAATCTTTGAATATAAAATCTAATTTAGAAAAAATAAACAATTTTAATTCAGAAGTGTTAATAGGTTTGTTAGATTTTCCAGCAAAACAAAAACAAATAGAGTATAAAATGGATATTAATAAGGATCCGAATTTATTGGTTTATGGTGGTAGTGGATATGGAAAAACTAAAGTTTTAGAAAATATTATTATGTCATTAAGTAGTGTTAATAATCCTCAAATATTACAATTTTATATTTTAGATTTTGGTAATGCCGGATTGATAAATTATAGAAATTTATCACACGTTGTTAATTATATATCTTTTGATAGTATAGATAAAATAAGTAGATTAAAAAACAGAATAAATAAAACAATAATTGAACGAAAAAGAATATTATCAGAAAATAACGTTAATAATATTAGAATGTATGAAGAATTAACATCAAATAGTTTACCTAGAATAGTTATTGCTATTGATAATTATGAAGTTTTAAGCGAAATAGACGAAGACTTTAATAAATTTTTGGAAACTATTAGTAGAGATTCTACCAGCTTGGGTATTAGTTTTATAATCAGTACTAATAAGGTAAACGCAATAAAACCGGGAAGTAAAAATAATTTTAATCATGTTATTTCCTTATATATGAATGAACAAGCAGATATAAATGATGCAGTAGGTAAAGGCGAATATCCATTAAATGGTAAAGTAAAAGGAAGATGTCTGGTAAAATTTGATAATGTTGTTAGTCAAATGCAATTATATGTTTGTTCTAGTTGTATTAATGAAATTGAATATAATAAGAAAATTACTGAACTAATTTCAAATATAAATGATAATTATCATGGAGATTTAGTTAAGAAAATACAGGATGTTAGTGAAGATTTTAATACAAATGAATGGAATCTTTATGATTATGCAAATAATAATCACGATAATATAGTTGGAATTACAACATTAAATTTAGAAAAAATTGGGATCGAAAAATTTAATGATATATTTATTGTTTGTGGTCCAACTAGAAGCGGGAAAACTAACTTTATTAAAATATTATTAAGTTATCATCCGGATTCATATGTTATAGATAATAGTGATATGGATTTAATTGATTTTAATAATGAAAATTATCGTTATGTTAATAATGAAGAAGATTTTTTACGATTTGTTAATGTATTAGAAAAACTAATTAATAATCGATTAGAAGAATGTAATCGTTTGGTTGAAGAAGGTGTTTATAAAACACCAAAAGAATATGTGAAAAATGTTGAGAATAAATATATTTTTATTGACGACTATGATGACTTTATTCAAAGGTTCGTTAATGATGAATTTATTAATTTATTAAATTCAGCTAGTAATTTAAATATTATATTAATTATTGGAATGAATTCTACTACGTCAAAATCAACAATAGAACCATTATATAAATTGTTAGTTTCTTCAAACGATGGTGTTGTTTTAGGAGAAGAAAGAACATTTTGCTTATTGAATCTATCTCCAAGAGATGTACCGAGTAAAGGTAATGGTGTTTTATCAGTTGGTGGCGAATATTATGAAATTAGAATTCCTAGATTTGAAAAGGAGAAAAAAGATGAAGACTAAATTTTTACCAATAGGCAGTGTAGTTTATTTTGAAGATCAAGATAAAACCTATATGATTGTTGCTCGAGCAATGTATGCTAAAGCTGATAATGAAATGAAACCATATGATTATGCTGCATGTATGTATCCAGAAGGATTAGTAAATTCACAATTATTATATTTTAACCACGATAATATAGATAAAATCATTTTTCAAGGATATATTAATGAAGATGAAATAGAATTATCAGAGTTTATAATTCAACGTTCTGATGGTCTTTTATCAAAAGACTTTATCACTAGTAATAATAAGGATTTAGATTGGTAGGTGTGTGATGAAAAAGTTTATTAAATATACAAAAATAATCAGTTTGATTTTGTTAACCTTAATATTTTCGCTAATAGTTGGTTTTTCTAAACCCTATATTTATGCACAAGAAAAAGATTTGGATTTTGCAATAGTTAATCAAGATATAGGAATAAAAGAAGAGGGTAAGAGTATATACTATTCTCAAGAATTTTTAGGTAATATTGATAATAGTATGTTTACTATTACTAATTTATCAAATGCTAAATCAGGTATAGAGGAAAATAAATATTGTGGATATATAATTATTCCAGAAAATTTTTCTAAAAATATTGAAGATATTAAGAATAATCCTGAAAAAATAAAAATTATATATGCTTTAAATTATGAAGGAAATATTGATATAACTATAGAAAAATTAAATAAAATAATCAATGGTTTAGATACTAATATTTCAGAAGGATATATAAATAGTGTTTTAACAGATGTTAATAATGTTACTAATAATGTAAATGAAATAGTAAATGAAATTAACAAACAGAATATAATAGTTAACGGATTAACAAATTTTGATTTTATTAAACCAATTGAACTTAAGGAAAACCAAATATTAAATCTAACATCTGAAGATATAAATCAAATTATAAAAGAGTATAATGATATTGATACAAATATCAAAAGTCAACTTCAAGATGATATATTAACTAATACTAATCAAGATAGAAAAGATGTTATAGATGATATTAATAGTATTTCATTAAGTTTAAATCAATTAGAAAATTCAAAATATTATGAAACTAAAGTTCAAAAATTAGATTTGTATTCGGGATATTATTTAATAAATAATTCTCAGCAAGAAATAACAATTCTGTTTGATAAAACAAACGGAAATATATTGATTAAACAACCAGATAATGGTTATTTGGTTGTAGATAACGGGGTAGATAAATATTATATAGAATCAAATAACCAAGGGCGATATTTTACATTAACGGATATTAATACAAGATTAAATAATATTGTGGGGGATAATAAAATAACAACTTTTAGTTTATTTGGTAATCAGTTAACAATTTATGGTTCTAGTATTAACAATAATAACATTGAAATTAATGTAACTAATGATGCATTGGTAATTAATAATGCTAAAGCAATAATGTTTAATTCTGATGTTTATTATCCTACCCCAACAGGAGAAATTAAATTTAAAGTAAATATTCCAAATGCCTTTAGTAATGATAGTCTAGAAAATGAAATTGTAAATCAAATAAATTATAATAAATTATCTTCGAGTATTATTAATGAATTAGCAATTATTAATAATGGAGATCCAAATATACCTTTACATCAAGCGATTGATAATGTATTAAATAATCCAAACGTAAATAATTATTTTAATTCTGTATCATTTGATTATAATGATATTACCTATTATTTTAATACAATAAATCCAAGTTATTTTGATGTTGATTTGAATAGTTATTGTAACAATCAGACTGTTGCTAATAATATTAATATGAGTAAAGATGTTGATTTAAATCAAACTAAATTAACTCCTGATGAGTATAATTCGACACCACCAAATTTAGATTATTTTTCTCAATTACAATATATAACGATTAACAATAATGAAATATGTGATACATCAAATATAGTTAATCAATTTACAAATTTAACAAATAATTTAGAAACATATGAAAACAATATTGTTTCAAAAATTGACTTTTCTAGTATTGATTCATTATTTTTAGAATTGTCTTATTCAATGGATGAATTTGTTGCAACAGCAACTAATCAATCTCAAACTATAAATTCAATTAATCAAGAAAATGGAATAATTATTGCTAATTATGTTGATGAACTTACTAAAGAAGTAATTGAAAGTATTGATGATACTAAAGTAAATGTACAAACAACTAATGAAAATATTATTAATCAATTAACCGATAGTGATGGTAAAATTAATTATTTACGTGATGGTAATACAATAAATTATAAATTAGTTAAATATATGGTTAGTTCTATAGATTTACAAAACGAATCTCTACCAACAAATAAAGAAATTGAGGATAAAAATGAAACAAATAATTGGTGGATTGTTCCAGTAACTATATTAGGTAGCTCAATAATAGGAGTATTGATATATAAACAAATTCGTTCTTCATGGAAAGGGGGTGATTAGAATGGCAAAATTAATGGTAGATTATGATGGTTTAGAACAAAATAAAAATGCAATCTTAAGAGAAAAAGATACATTTGAAAATTCTGTAAAAAACCTACAAAATATTATTTCTGAAATCCAAGAAAATTGGGTTGGGGAATCATCAAATGCATATGCTGAAAAATTCCAAGACCTTAAAGTTCAAAGTTTAGATAAAGTAAGCGAACTACTTCAAGAAGTAGCTGATCAATTATCACAAGTTTGCAGTGGTTCAGATACATTTGATAGAGATATGGCATCTCAAATTAAAAAATAATGTTTAGGGGTTTTTCCCCTAACATTATATTTATATATTAATAAGGAGGAAAAATGAGTAAATTAGAAATAGATCACGAAATAATCAAAGAAATAACTAATAATTTAAGTAGTAATGAAAAACTATCATCAAAGCCTATGGAAAATTATGTTAAGAATGGTAGTGTTAGTGTTATTCATAATGCTGATCAATCTGAAACGAACATCAATGAAAAATTAGATAAAGTAGATACATTAATTGAAAATACTGCAAGTTTAATTAATGATGTAGATAAATCTTTTGTTGAATATGATATTCATTTAAAAAAAGAGATTAAAAAATGAAGAAAGATGAATTAGAAATAAAATTAGAAAAATTAAAAAAAGAATTAAATGAAATAGAATCAACAAAACAAATCAATAATAATATGAATGATAGTTATATAGATGAATTAATTATGAATGAAAAGAAAATAATAGATAAAATAAAAGAAGAATATGAGTATGAAATAAAAAAAACTAAATTGGAGTTTGATCAAGATGAATAAGGATCTTTGTGTAGATAATCTAGTAGGTATTTTAGATGTTGATTTAAAAGAAGAAAATTTACTTGATAAGAAAATTGAAGAAATTAACGAATTTTGTAAAATATTGGATATAAAATTAAGAAATAAATTGTTTAATCAATTAGACATTTATTTAGTAACACCTTTAATATTAGAAATAGATATGAGTAAAAAGAATAAATTTAATATTTATTTTGGATTATATGATGATATTTCTAAGAAAGAAAGATTAATATATGAAAATTGTTGTCTTGGAAAAAATATAAATAAAAATAATATGTTATATGTAAAATATGATAAACCAGAATTACTTGATTGGAACGAATTAGAACCACAATTTAAGCAAATTATAAAAAATAAAAATATAACTAGAAAAAATATTAAAAATATATATTTTGCGTATCTTAATAATGTTTATATTAAGGGATTAGAACAATTAGAAATATTTTTGGAGTTAGGTGATGAAAAAATATGAGCTAACTAATTTTAAATTACTATTTAATAATGTAATTAAAATTAATTTTCGTGGGAAATTAATAGATTTCAATAAATTTATACAATCAGATGAAAATATAAAATTATATATGCAAGAAAAGACTTTGAGAAAACAAATTATTTTTGTTTTAAAAAAAGTTGATGATATTGAAGATATAGATATTGATTTAATAATTAAATTGGATAAAAATAAAGTAATTCAATCTAATAATATCGAATATCTATCATATTTTGTATTAACCGAAGGTATAAATGATATAATAAAACCAAATTATACAATAAATACATCTGTTAAATTAAATAGTATAAATAATTATATTACTAATAATGGTTTTGATATATCATTTTATCCAACAGTTATATTAACAATAAGTCTTGAAAAAATAGATGTTAGATTATGGGTTTGCTGTAAAAAAAGCAAGGAAAAGGAGAAAAATGAGCCTATCAGTATATAGTAAGGATATTAGAAATATAAATGATAATATTGATATTATTAATGATAAACAAAGAAAAATAAATGATACAATTACAATGATAGAATCAAGTATTAATAAAATTAAAAATAATTGTTTTGGTTCTACAGCTA
>DEQD01000042.1 GCA_002359095.1 Caryophanales bacterium UBA3375 | reverse complement strand
CTCGATCACGCCTGAGGTAGTACGTTTGTGCGAGATAAGGTCGATGCCAATTTTAATTAAATTATAAAGGGGTTAATATGAAAAGAACTTATCAACCTAATAAAAGAAAAATATCAAAAGTTCATGGATTTCGTGCTCGTATGTCTACACCAGGTGGACGTAAAGTTTTAGCTCGTCGTCGTGCTAAAGGACGTAAAGTTTTAAGTGCTTAAGGAAAAATATGCAATTAAAAGCTGTCAAGCGAAAAGAACAATTTGAGAAAATTATTAAAGAAGGTAAGAAAGTAATGAACTCACATTTTGTCATTTATTATCTACCTTCTTTATTTTTTGAAGATGATGAAACCAAAATTGGTATTTCTGTTGGAAAAAAACAAGGTAACGCTTGTACTCGTAATTTCTATAAACGTCGTATTCGTCATATATTACGGGAAATAGATATAGATATTAATCAAAAATATGCTATCATTATTATGAGGCCTGCTTGCCTTAATAAAGGTTTTAAAGAAATGAAACAAAAATTAACTAAAGTTTTAAAAGGAATAAAATGAAAAAGAAATATATTTTAATGCTGGTATTAGTATTATTTTTAGTATCAGGATGTGTACCTAGTAATGAACACTTAGTAGGACCTGATACTGGGGGAATTTGGCAAACAATCGTTAAGTTTTCAAGTCAAACAGTAATTTTCTTTAGTGAAATGTTTAATGATAACTTAGTATTTGGGGTTATTGCACTAGCAATTTTATTTAACATTGTTTTATTACCATTTACTATTCAACAACAAAGTTTTAGTAAGAAAATGGCTGAAATTCAACCAAAACTTGCTAAGATTCAAAAAAAATATGAAAAATATGGTGATGATGCAACTGCTAAAATGAATATGCAAACTGAAATGTTAGCGTTATACCAAAAATACAAAATTAATCCAATGATGGGTTGTTTACCAATGCTAGTACAAATGCCACTTCTTATTGCTGTATATGGTGGGGTTACTAATTTAATTATGTATACACAAACTATGCCTGATGGTAGTGTAGTTAATGGACTTAACTTATTTGGTGTAGAACACTTAACAGCAACAATTGGAAGTATGGATTTAATCCAACGTGTTGGAGATAATCCAATGTTATTAATCTTCCCTGTTGTTTCAGCAATTCTTTCATTTGTATCAGTTAAGATTTCTAACATTGGTGTTGATATGAGTGGAGCTAATGCTCAATCAATGAAAATGATGATGTATATCTCACCAATCTTCTCATTATGGATTGGGATTACGTTACCTGCAGTAATATCTATTTATTGGATTTTCTCTACATTATTTAGAACAATTGTAACACTTTATTATAAACGTGGAAAAATTAAAGAAATAATGGATAAGAAAAAATTAAAATAACTACCTACAGGTAGTTTTTTTAATACCATGATTAGACAACAAAAAACAAACAATACTGATTGTTCACGTTTATATATTATTCCTACACCAATAGGAAATTTAGAAGATATAACCCTAAGAGCACTAAGAATTTTACAAGAAGTAGATCTTATTTGCTGCGAAGATACACGAGTAACTAAAAAGTTACTTAACCACTATGAGATTAAAAATGAATTATTGATTTTCAATGACCATAGTGATGAACTAACAATTAATCATATTATCACCCAAGTTAAAAATGGTAAAAACGTTGGATTAGTTTCTGATGCGGGCATGCCAGGAGTGGCAGATCCTGGTTTTAAACTTATCCGTGAAGCTTATAATCAAGATGTGGTTGTTGAAGTACTACCTGGAGCTAATGCATTTGTAACTAGTGTAGTTGCTTCCAACTTAGAAGCTAGTAGCTTTGCTTTCTTTGGCTTTTTAAATCGTCAAATAAGCAAAGCTACTAACCATCTAGAAAGTTTTAAACAATATAATGGTATAATAGGATTATACGAATCACCTAATCGTGTAGCTTCAACACTACAACTAGTTCTAGAAGTTTTAGGTGATGTAGAAGTATGTATTTGTCGAGAAATAACTAAGATGTTTGAAGAATACACGTGGGCAACTTGTAGTGAGTTAATTGATTATCTTATTGATAATCAATTAAAAGGTGAAGTTGTGATTTTAATTAACAATAAAATTACTAATAAAGTATATAGTAATGATGAGGTTATAACCTTGGTTTATGATTTAATCAACCAAGGTTATAAAAAGAACGATGCTATAAAAGAAGTGGTTAAAATTACAGGACTTAGAAAAAATAATATATATAATCTATTACTAGAGGAAAAGGATGATTAAAGAAAATATATGTGCGATCTCAACACCACTAGGTGTTGGTGGAATTAGTATTATCCGTGTTAGTGGAAATACTTGTATAGATACACTAAACAAGTATTTTACTAAACCGATAATAAATCAAGAAGCAAATACAATTAAATACAACAAATTTACTTACCTTGGAGAAATCCTTGATGAAGTAATGGTTAGTGTATTTAAAAATCCTCACAGTTATACTGGTGAGGATATTATAGAAATTAATTGTCATGGTGGAATCTATATCACTAATAAGATTTTAGAAATTCTTATTAGTGATGAAGAGATTCGTTTAGCTAATCCTGGTGAATTCTCTAAGATAGCTTTTTTAAATGGTAAGAAAAATTTAATTGAAATTGATTCAATTATTAATACTATTGAAGCTAAAAATGAAACAAATTATAATTTAACAAACAATCAAGTAGTGGAATATACTAAAAACGAAATAAATCAATTACGTGAACGTTTACTAAATATCATAACAAGTATAGAAGTAAAACTTGATTATCCCGAATACCAAGATCTAGAAGAAGTTATCGGTAGCGATATAATTGATGAATTAGAGACTATCAATAATTTGTTAGTACAAATTATTGATAATTCTAATAAAGGAGCAATTATCTCTCAAGGGTTAACTACAGTAATCGTTGGTGCTCCAAACGTTGGTAAATCATCACTATTAAATCGCTTATCTAAACAAGATAAAGCGATAGTAAGTGATGTTCAAGGAACAACGCG
Source organism: Caryophanales bacterium UBA3375 (assembly GCA_002359095.1). Classification (GTDB taxonomy): domain Bacteria; phylum Bacillota_I; class Bacilli_A; order UBA3375; family UBA3375; genus UBA3375. The sequence continues at coordinate 35,087 of DEQD01000042.1, read as the reverse complement.
AGATGTTGTTGAGAGTGAAGTTAATCTTGGTAAAATTGTTCTTCGTTTACTTGATACCGCAGGTATTAGGGAAACGGATGAAGTTGTAGAACAAATTGGAGTAATTAAAAGTAAAGAACTTATTAATGAAGCCCAATTAGTTTTATTTGTTCTTGATAAAAATAATGATTTTAATCAAGAACTACAAGATTTATATGAATTGATTAAAACAAAACCACATTTAGTTTTAATTAATAAGTGTGATGATAACCAAAACGTTAGTTTTGGATTAGATAATGAATTATGTATTTCGGTTACAACGAATTATAATATTGATACAATTCAAGAACGAGTACTTGAATTGTTCAATATTAATAACTTTAGTACTGAAAACAAATCAATATTAATTAACACTTTACAAATTGCTAATTTGCAAAGTGCTAAAAATTATTTAGAACAAGCAATTAATAACATTAATCTAGGATTAGATATTGATGTAGTAGAGATTGATTTAAAACAATCTCTATACATCTTAGGAGAAATACTTGGTATTAATGCTAAGGATGATTTACTAAATGCATTATTTAGTCGTTATTGTTTAGGTAAGTAGGAATTATGAAAGAGATTATATTGGCAATAGAAAGTAGCTGTGATGAAACAGCAATGTGTTTAATTGATCGCGATAAAAACATTATCGCTCATAAGGTAAACTCACAAGCTCAGGACTTTAAACACATAGGTGGTGTTGTTCCTGAGCTTGCTAGTCGTAAACACGTTGATAATATATTTTATGTATTTAATGAGCTTCTTGAAGATGCTAATTTAACAATAAAAGATATTAATTATATTGCTGTTACAACAGGACCAGGTTTAATTGGAGCACTACTTGTTGGTGTTAACTTTGCTAATAGTCTTTCCTTATTATATGATATTCCGATCATAGCAATTAATCATATGCAAGCACATATATATGCCATAACGAAAGATAAGGAAATTTTATTTCCTCACCTTTCGTTAATTATATCTGGAGGGCATACAGATTTAGTTTATTTAGAAAACCAATTAGATTTTAATCTAATTGGTCAAACTAAAGATGATGCCGTTGGTGAATGTTTTGATAAAGTTGCTCGTATCTTTGATTTAGGGTATCCTGGTGGACCACAAATCGAACAACTAGCTAAAGAGGGATACCACAGTTATGATTTACCACTACCACTTAATGATGGTAGTCTTGATTTTTCATTTTCAGGATTAAAATCAGCATGTTTTAATCTAATAAATCAAGCAAAAATGAAAAATCAAGAAATCAACATTAATGATTTTTGTAAATCATTTCAAGACACAGTAATAGATATTTTATCAATTAAATTAGAACAAGCAATTAAACAATACCAACCACAATCAATTAGCGTGGTTGGTGGTGTTAGTTGTAATAATGCAATTAGAACAGCCCTTAGTTCTTTATCAGAAAACGTAATCTTTCCAGATAAAGAACTAACAACAGATAACGCAATGATGGTTGGTTTGTTGGCAACATATTATTTAGATAATAATGTTAAACTACATAAATACATTAATGCAAACCCAACAATAAACGTGGAGTATACATGGAATTAAACAAACAACAACAGCAAGCAGTAGACTTAGACAACAACGTTGTCTTAGTTATTGCTGGTGCTGGTAGTGGTAAGACAACAGTATTAATAGAAAAGATTAGAAAAGTAATTACACAACAAGGTATAAAACCTTGGGAGGTTTTAGCTCTAACCTTTACTAATAATGCTGCTAAAGAAATTAAAAAACGTCTTGAGAAACAAGACGTTAATGGTGCTAACTATGTTAAATCGTTTACGTTTCATGGATTTGCATCATATATTTTACATCGATATGTAAAATATCTTGATGGATATCGTGATGATTTTCAAATCATTGACACTCAAGATAGATTACAAGTAATTAAACAAATAGAAAAAAGACATGGTGTTGAAGAAAGTAAGGCTCGAAATATTGCATACAATATTTCGAGAGCCAAAGGAGATTCTTTATTTAATTATGAAGTTGTTAATAATCTTGACTCTGAATATCAAGAGTATTATAAAGATTATGCTAAATATATGAAAACAAGTAACTTAATGGATTTTGATGACTTATTAATCAATTTGCATGAGTTATTGCAAATTGAAGAGTGTCGTCAAAAAATTCAAGATGAATTTAAGTTTATCTTGATTGATGAGTATCAAGATACTTCATTAATTCAAGATAAAATAGTTAAGTTACTTAAAAAAGATGATACTAAACTCTTTATCGTTGGGGATGTAGATCAATCAATTTATCGATGGCGTGGAGCACTTATTGAAAACATTATGGATGTTGAGAACAGTTATGATGATGTTTCTGTTGTTAAACTTGAAACAAACTACAGAAGTAGTGCAAACATCCTTGATGTTGCTAACAAGTTAATTGTTAACAACGAACAACGATATGATAAAAATCTTTATACAGATAGACCTTCTGGTAAGAAGATTATCTATAAAGAGTTTAGTAATCAGTTGTTAGAAGCAAACTATGTTTTACAAGAAATTAAGTTTCATCAACAGATTAGTCCAAACGATACAATAGCAGTATTGTATCGTATGAACAGACAATCTAAAGCTGTTGAGGATGCTTTAATTAAGAATAACATTTCATACCAGATGTTAGCTGGTATGAAATTCTATGAACGAGCAGAAGTAAAAGATATGCTTTCGTATTTACAACTAATTGTAAATACGAATAACGATATAGCTTTTCTACGTATAATTAACACACCACGTAGAAAGATAGGACAAAAAACTATAGATAACATTATCGCACTTGCTTATGAAAATAACACTAGTTATTTTCAAGCATGTGTTGATAATGGTATAGCATCTGAATTTGTTGAAGTGATCAACAAATACAAAGAATTGTTAGCAAATGATTTTGATAAGTATTTTGATAGTTTAGTTAATGAAATTAACTATAAAGGGTATTTAGAGTCTAATCATCCTAAAGAAACGGTAATAGAAAAGATGGATAACGTTTCTTTATTAAAAGAAGGGATTAAAGAATCCTTAAAAGAAAGAACTCTCAAAGAAGTATTACAAGAGATGGCGTTATCATCTGGTGATGATACCATCAACTCTAATGTAATACTTTCTACAGTTCATGGGGTTAAAGGTCTTGAGTTTGATGTTGTGTTTGTTATCGGGATGAATCAAGGGATTCTTCCTGGTAACATAGAAACACAACATGAACTAGAAGAAGAGAGAAGAGTTTGTTATGTTGCTGTAACTAGAGCAAAAAAGGAGTTAATATTAACAAGCTATGAGGAGGATTATTCAAAGGTTTATCTTCCGTCGATGTTTTTAGAAGAAATGGGAATCGAAAACGATGACGGTTTTAAAATATAGGAGAAATATGAATAAGAATTTTTTAAAAAAAGCTATTAGTAATTTAATTCTATTATTTTTAGTAATTTTATTTGTCGTAGGTTTTTCTAATACTTTTGGAGAATCAAATATTTTAATCGGAGTAATGACCATAACCGCTTTCTTTATGGCAATGCCTTATAATTTAAGTGTACACCCTATTAAAAATTTTTCTAAGATATTATTAATTAATCTACTTATGGGAATTTGTGCAACACTTGCATTAATAAATCCATTTATTGGAATAATAGTTAATTTTTTAATGGTATATGTAATTATCATATCTTTTTATTATTCGTTTAGAATGGAACTATATTTTCCGTTTTTATTACAATATGCATTTATTTTATTTTTTCCTATTGATTTTAATTTACATGATATTGTATTACGTTTATTAAGTTTGTGTGTTGCTCCAATTATTATAATTGGATCTCAAATATTGATGCATAAAAATTTTGCACATAAACGAATATTAAATTTAATTAATATAATTTGTGAATTGCAAAAAGATTTTAATAGTGATGGGGATAATTTTTTTAATCAAGTAGAGAATTTTAAATTAGCTTTATTTGATTATAAGCCAAAAGTTGATGTAAATGGAATTGATAATGTTGTTATTTTAAATATAATAGAAGTATTAGAAAAAATATATTGGGAAAAAGAAGAAATTGATGAATTAGATAAAAAGTTGTTGTTAGAGTATTTAGATGAATTAAAAGAGGCTATTAAGCATCAATCAGTGGTTGGTAATTATAAATTTAATAATCAGCAATTAAACCAATGTGTTATTATAATAAATAATAATTTAGCAATTAATACAAATACTACACTAAAAGAAAAAGTTTATAATCTGGTTAAAGATTTTGATAAGATTAGAATTAGTTTGATTTGTAAAAAGGAAAGATATAATGTTGAACGCCAATTTGCAATAAAAGTAGGGGTTGCTTTTAGTGTTATAACTTTTATCGTAGATTTTTTTAAAATACCAGAAGGAAAATGGGCTGTATTTACGGTTGTATCTGTATTAACTCCGTTATTAGAAAAATCGTCACAAAAAATAAGTCAGCGTTTTTTTGCAACGATAATCGGTTTAGTAGTTGTGTCTTTATTATTTTATTTTATTAAGTCTCCAATTTTGCGTAGTATTAGTATATTATTAGTAAATTATATTCATATGTTTCAAACACAATATAAATATAAAATAATTTTAGTTACTATATCTGCCGTAGGTACAGTTATGATATCTGCCCCTGATACATTTAATATAGATATTAGTTTGTTGCGTTTATCTTTAATTGCATTAGGATTATTTATTGGAATAATGTTAAATCGCTTACTTTTTCCGTATTCTTTAGAAAAAAGTATTAATATTGATGTTAAGCGTGTTAGCATCATTTTAAAAGAAATTGTATGTGATATAAAATGTTTAATTAATCAAGGCGTTATTGATGATAAAATAACATCAAAAGTATTAATCCCTTCGTTAATTAAAAATAATATTACCAATAATATCTTATCTTGTAGTAGTAATTTAATTAATCCAATTAATAATGATTATTTAAAAACAACAAACAACCTTTATTATATTTATATGCTATTACTTTATAAAGTAGAGATAAATAAAGATAAAGTATTAAATTATATTAATAAAATAGAAAGAGAATTAAATAAAGAAGTTTAGATCATCTATAATAACCAAGGTTAAAAAATAATTTATTATTATTATTATTATTATATAATTCAAAAGGAAAGGAATTATATGAATAATAAATATAAAAATTGGGGGAAGTATCTTCTTATAGTTTTTATTAGTATGATGTTTGGTTATTTGATAGCAAAATCTCAACCAACTATTGAAAGTACACAACAAACAACAAGTTCACAACAAACAACAAGTTCACAACAAACAACAGAAGATACAAGAACAACAATTGATTTAAAACCAGATCAAATTGTTGTAATCTCAGATGAACAAGCAGGTAAATATATTATACAAAAACAAGAGGTAGTAAATAGTGCCGGTTTTGATGGAGCTAATACACAGATACTAACAGTAAATGGTGAAAACAAAATGTTTGATAATTCAATTTCATTAAAAGCTGGAGACCAAGTAATGGTAACAAATTGTACTGATGTAAATGGTCAAGTAGTAACTAAACTTGTTCCTACTAAATAATATAAATTATGAGTCCTACTATGTAGGACTTTTATTTTACTTTATACCACGAGTAACTATTTTAGTAGTAAAATATAAGTAGTTGGAGGAACAATGTTATATCTACTTTTATTTTCATTATTATTGATAATATTAATGTCTGTAATTATTAAAAAATCATACTATGATGTTTTTAATAATAGATATCAATATTATCAACCAGTATATAAATACTTAATTAAAAAGTATCCAGATTTTAAATGTAGAAATTACAATTATACAAACGATAAAGGTGTTTGTATAGTTGGTAATTTCTACTATTATGAAATGGACACTTATAAAGGTTTAATTATTAGTGCACACGGTATAGATAATTGTAAAGAAACACTTCTAGCAAAACTAGAAGTTTTTGCAAGAAATGGTTACATTGTTTATAGTTATGATAATACTGGTTGTGGTGAAAGTGGTGGAGATAATATAGTAGGTTTAGGTCATAGTGTTATTGATTTAAAAAACACTATTAATCATTTAGCAACAATTGATGTGCTAAATGATTACAAGTGGATATTATATGGACACTCGTGGGGAGGTTATGCTGTAGGTAGTGTGCTTAATTACCAATTAAATCATAAGATTGATTTAATTATTAATAAAGCAGGGTTTAATAGTGTTAGCGATGAATTTGCTTTTATTGGTAAAAGCAAATTAGGTAGTTGGAGTAAATATGTTGTTTTACCTTTAATTATGATGATTGAAAATCATCGTATTAAGGAAAATAAAGGTAAAACAACAGTTAGTGCACTAACTAATGCTAATATACCAGTTTTGATTATGCATAGTCGTGATGATAAAATGGTTGGTTTTGATAGTGTTAATAAACACTATCAAAAGTTAAATAACAACAATATTACATATTGGTTTTATGATAATAGAGGACATATATTAGATCAAAAGATAGATAGTTTAGATATTTATAAGAATTTAGATGATAGTGATGTTAATCAATATAATGAACTGTATGCTCAATATTTAGCAAAATATGTTGATTATGGTTTGGTTAATCAAGAATTAGAGTTTATAAATAGTAATGTTGATTAAAAGAGTCAAAAGACTTTTTTTGGGAGTACACATAAATTCGAATACTACCTGAAGTCTTATTTTATTTTTAATTTATTTGACTACTTATTAATTGTTATTATATTAAAATGTTATAATAAAGTATAAACATTATATTTTAAGGAGTAAAATGAGTATTAATAAAAAAACTGTTAAAGATATTGATGTTAATGGAAAAAAAGTTATTGTGCGTGTTGATTTTAACGTACCAATTAAAGATGGGGTTATTACAGATGATAACCGTATTGTTCAAGCATTACCGACAATTAATTACTTAATTGACAATAATGCTAAAATTATTTTATGTTCTCATTTAGGGAAAGTTAAAACAGAAGAAGATAAAGCCTCTAAATCTTTAGCACCTGTTGCTAAAAGACTAAGTGAGTTATTAAACAAAGATGTAACTTTCGTTAACCAAACTCGTGGTGAAGAGTTAGAAAGTGCTATTAACAACTTAAACGAAGGTGATGTTTTAATGTTTGAAAACACTCGTTTTGAAGATGTTGATGGTAAAAAAGAAAGTGGTTGTGATGAAGAGTTAGGTAAATACTGGGCTAGTTTAAGTGATGGTGTTTGTGTAATTGATGCTTTTGGTACAGCTCACCGTAAACACGCTTCTAACGTTGGTATTGCAACTAATTGTAATGATGCTGTTAGTGGTTTCTTAATTGAAAAAGAAATTGAATTTTTATCAAATGCTGTAAATGATCCTAAACATCCATTTGTAGCTATTATTGGTGGAAGTAAAGTAAGTGATAAAATTGGTGTAATTAAACAATTACTTAAAAAAGCAGACCAAATTTTAATTGGTGGGGGAATGATGTTTACATTCCTTAAAGCACAAGGATATAATATTGGTACTTCTATTTGTGAAGATGATAAATTAGATTTAGCTAAAGAAATTTTAGCTGAAGCTAATGGTAAGATTATCTTACCAGTAGATGTTAAAATTAATAACGCTTTTGCTAACGAAGGTGACATTAAAGATGTAGATATTGATGCTATCCCTGAAGGATACATGGGACTTGATATTGGACCTAAATCAATTGAATTATTTGCTAAATACATTAGTGAAGCTAAAACTGTAGTATGGAATGGACCTATGGGTGTATTTGAAATGGAAAACTTCGCTAATGGTACTAAACAAGTATGTGAAGCTATTAAAGATAACCAAGATTGTATTTCAATCATTGGTGGTGGTGATAGTGCTAGTGCTGCTATTAACTTAGGTTATCAAGATAAATTCTCGCACATCTCTACTGGTGGGGGAGCTAGTTTAGAATTCTTAGAAGGTAAAGAATTACCAGGAATTAGTTGTTTAGATAATAAATAATTAACAAGGATATTATTGAAACTAAAGTTTCAATAATTCCTTTTTAATATAAAATAAAAATATTTAAGGAGATATATGAGTATTCCTACTCCACATATTCAAGTAAGTGATAAAGATAAAATTGCAAAAACTGTAATTATGCCAGGAGATCCACTTCGTGCTAAATATATTGCAGAAAATTATTTAGAAGATTATGAATTAGTTAATGAAGTAAGAAATATGTTAGCTTATACAGGTTATTATAATGGAAAAAAAGTAACGGTTATGGGTTCTGGTATGGGAATGCCAAGTATAGGTATTTATTCATATGAATTATATGCTTTTTATGATGTAGAACGTATTATTCGCGTTGGTAGTGCTGGTGCTTATACAGATAAAGTTAATCTTTATGATTTAGTTATAGCAGAGTCTAGTTATTCAGAATCAACATATGCTAAATTAGCAGCTAACATTGATGGTAATGTATTAAGTGGTAGTGAAGATGTAAATAAAGAGTTAAAACAAAGTGCTGACAACTTAGGATATGATTATACATATGCGCCAATCCATTCTAGTGATGTATTTTATGGTTGTGAAGAGAATCTCCACACACGTTTATATAATGAATATGGTTGTGTGTGTGTAGAGATGGAAAGTTTTGCTTTATTTGCTAATGCTAAACGTTTAGGTAAAGAAGCGGGTTGTATTTTAACTATTTCTGATTCACTAGTAACTCATGAAGCTACTAGTAGTGAAGAGCGACAAAATGGATTTAATAAAATGATGGAAGTAGCCCTTGGTGCAATTAAATAGTTTTTAGAAGGTTACCTATATGGTAATCTTTTTTGTTATAATAATTGTATATAGATATTATATCTATATATGGGGGGAGAATGAAAATAAAAGACGGAAATTTAAAATTTAATTTTAACAAATTAGAAATTAGATTAATAACTGATGAAGATTATGGAAATAATGATATTTCTAAAGCGATTAAAGAAATAATAGATGAGTTAAAAGATACTTCTACAAAAATTAATGACATTATTCCAGAAATATTAAAAGAACCAGAGGAATTAAGAGATAAATTTAAAGAGCAAGATTTAGATACATCTAAGGGAATAAGTAATGAACGATAATCCTTTTTTATATGATTTAGATGTTATGATTATAAAATTAATAGATGAAAATAAATCGAAATCTTTAAATGAAGTAGAAGCATATTTTTCTGGCAGTAATAGCATTTCAGAAATTAAAACTTTATTAGATGAAGTATCAATTGATAATAATATAGATTATTCTACTTGTATTGTTGAGCTAGAAAGACGTGCAAGGGATTTAGTATTAAATTAATATGAACGTTGATATTAAAAATATAGAACAACTATTAAAACAAGTCCAAGAAATCAAGAAACAAGTAGAGATTGATAATCTAGATTTAAATAAAGAATTAGATAGTTATATTAATGATGATGGATATTCATCTAAAGCTTTTTATAGAAGTAAAAATAAAATGGAAGATGTAGTAAAACCTATACTCAAACAATATTTTAAAGTATTAGATGTTTTTGAAAGTGATTTATTAAATTGTATAAATTATTACCACCAAGAAGTGGATGTTATTAATTTAGATAGTAATGAAATAGAAAGGTTAATTTCATTAGTTAAAATCGAAAAGGAAAAAGAAGAAGGGAAATTAACTTTATCTAGAAAACTAAAAACGACAACGGCTAGTAGTTTTGGTTTAGAGAACAAGATTAACACTAGTTATGAAGCGTATAATAAATTAGAAAAAGTACTAATTAATAAGAATGAGAAGTTAGATCAATTCAATAGTACTCAATTTTTTAATAGTACAAAAACAGAAACTAGTAAACTTAAGTCTATGCTTTTAAATGCTAAAGAAAGCAACTTAATGTCTGTAAACACAAATGTTGAAGGTGTTTGTGATATTAACGAACTAATAGATAAATTAAATAAACCGCCAAAATTAGAAGACTATGAAAAGTATGAAGATTACTTAATAGCAGTAGGTGAATACGCTGATAGAAATGGATATGCAAAAGAAATAGAGATAAACGGAATTAAGTATTACGAGTTTAATGGAGATATAGCTTATAATAACTATAATGAGTTTGCTAGAAAAAAATTATATATTGCTGTCGTAGATGGTAAAGCCATGGTATATTTAAAATCACTTGATGGCGGACAATTGAGTGTCCCTAATGGAATTTTAATGGCAGCTCCGATTTCTGATGCTAAAATAGATGTCGAACCAATAGGAGAAAATGGAGAAAAATCTGATTTTTTTCAACAATTATTCACGGGGAGTTTTGATTCTAGCAAGATGGGAGCATCTGTAGCAACTCAAAGAAGTAGTAATTTTGATAAATTAGATAACGCTTATCAACAAATGATAAAAAATTATACACAAACTATAGCAGATAAAAAAATATCTAATGATATAGCTATAGCAATGACGACAAAATTAGCTAATGAACAAGGATATACAGATTATTCTTTAGATGTTTTAAATAAGGTAGCAGAACCTTATGTTAGTGATCTAATTGATCAAAATGATAGATTAGCATATATGGGAGGAGAGATAGAAGTTCATGCCGAAGGAATTATAGGTAATTCAATCGATGCTAGGTTTGGAAGAAGAAAATTCGCTGGAAAAGGAGAAGAAGGGAAATATAACTCAGCTATGAAAACTGGAGATTTGGATAAATTTGATAAAAAGGATACAGGACAGATTGGAGGAACAATGTGGACAGTAAAAAATTTATATTTAAGAGAACAAAAGGAATTAATCAAAAAAAGATTTGAGGAAGATAAAAAATGAAAAAAAGTTTAACATTGTTTACTATAGCAATAATTATTGAGATTATACTACCTCAACTTTGGTTTGGTTTAGACGAAGGTGCTATTTTCCCAACGAATATTAGTAATATTATTTTTATGATAGATATGTTGAAGATGTTTTTTACTGCATTTATTGCTCCTTTTATTTTAATAGCACTAATTATTTATTCTTGGTTTAATAGTACAAAATTATATGCAACATGTTACACAATTATTAATATCATTCTAGTTACATATTTATGGAAGGTGTATTAATGAAAAAAGTGATTAAGATATCTCTAAACATAATATCAATTTTACTTATTTTGTTTAGTGTTTTTTTGTTTGGTTTAAAGTTTATAGCTTACAATCAAGCTCAAGAAGTTAAGAATGATATTATTAATAATGTAGATGATAACAAATTTATAGGTTTAATATTAAAAGATGTTAATAATAATTTATTGATATTTGATTATAATAAAAAAATCGTATATTTAAATAATCAAGAGTATACTAAGATAGATGAAGTAGATAATAAATATATAAAAACTAATAAAGGAAATGTTGATATAAAAATTGATCCACGTTTTATATTAAGTAATGAGAAATTAAAGTTAAAATCTGTAAATAAGAACTTATATGAATATACTTTTGATAATGAAAACTACAACAAAATAATAAAAGAACAATTAAAGGATTTTATTAGTGAAGATCAATTCAAATGCAGTAGTATATCGTTTAACGATTTTATTATTAATTATGATGAAACGAATTATAGCTTTGGAAGTAGAAGTATCTTTATAGTTAGTGATATTAATAATCAAGAATATATAAGACAAAATTTGGATTGTTTTTCGGGTTTTTGTTCATAGTGAGATAAAATGATATTTTCTCTAACCAATGTATAAAAAAACCGTCACACCTCCAACAGCTCTTGCAACAGGTTAACTAAAAAAGTTAACCTATACTTGACAAACTAAATATTTATTGCTATAATAAAGTATAAAATATTTAGGGAGTATCAATGGTAAAGATTCGTTTAAAAAGAATGGGATCTAAGAAAAACGCTTTCTATCGTATTGTTGTAATGGATGTTAGAACAAAACGTGATGGTAAAGCTATTGCAGAATTAGGATACTATGATGCAGTTAAAGATCCAGCAGTTATAAAAATTGATGAAGAGTTAACTCTTGAATGGTTAAATAAAGGGGCACAACCTACAGATACAGCTAGAAGTATCTTATCTAAACACGGTATTATGAAAAAATTCCACGACGGGAAGTTTTCTAAATAAGGAGTAAATAATGGGTGAAGTTATTACATTAGTTTGTAGTGAATGTAAAAATGAAAACTACATTACTCGTAAAAATAAAAAAACACATACTGAACGTTTAGAATTAAAAAAATTCTGTCCTAAATGTAACCAATCTACTCTTCACAAAGAGAAGAAAAAATAAGAGTAGCTAATACTCTTATTTTTTATTAAGAGGCATTATGAATATTAGTTTATCATTATTTAAAAATTTAATTAGAGCGGTACGTACTTCAGAAGAACTAAATAATATTATTAAATATTCTGAATATGGAGAAACGTATTTAACCCATATGCTACATAATGAAGTGTTTTACTTGCGTAAGTTAAGTAATAATGAATATAAAAAACGTCATTTATATGAAGAAATAATTACAAACCATCAAATTGAGGAATTTGATGTTTTTAAAACAGCTATATCTAAATTAAACCATATGAGTTTTAATGAATTATTTGTACAAAAGGTACAAACAGGGATGTATAACTATGTTATACCTGATATTTCAAGTTATAAAACTGTTAATTTAGATTATTTAATTAATGCTGGAATGTTATTCCAAAATACATATTGTAATTATAAAATGCCTCAAGCTAAATTATTATATGCTGAAGTATTTAGTAATGCTTTTTTAGCAAGTAATAGTTCTAATAATAAATTTACTACGTTAATAAGTCAAGCTATATTTTCTAATTATGATGAGTTTGTTAAGATGATAACAGATAAGAATAATTTTATTGATTTTTATCTACAACTAGTTATAGCTCAAAATAAGAAGAATTTAGAAAGAATTAAAAACACTGAAGAATTAATGAATAAAAACAAAGAAGTTTTAAGCCGTTATGATAAAAAGATATCAGACTATATTTATAAACATAGCATGTTTAGTATTTCTGATTTTGTCAAAGAAGTTGAGGTTAGTTACAATACAGGTAAAAAATATTTAAGAGAATTAGTAGAGTTAGAAATTTTAAAATCAGTAAAAGTGGGTAAACACAATGCATTTATTTATCAAGAATTATATCATGTGTGGAATCACTAATGCTTAGTGTAAATAACTTAAGCGTTGTTTATCCTACTAAAACTTTATTTAAAGATGTAAATTTGAAATTTCTACCAGATAATTGTTATGGTGTTATTGGTGCTAATGGTGCAGGTAAATCAACTTTACTGCAAATCTTAAGTGGAGATTTAGAACCAACAAGTGGTGAAGTAACTAAAGGTAAAAATGATCGTATTTCAGTACTTAAACAAGACCACTTTGCTTATGATGATGTTGCAATTAAAGATGTAGTATTGATGGGATACCAAAAACTATATCAAGTAATTAAAGATCGTGAAGTATTATATGCTAAAGAGGAGTTTAGTGAAGAAGATGGTTATCTTTCTGCTAAACTAGAAGAAGAGTTTGCTAATCTTAATGGTTGGGAAGCAGAAAGTGAAGCGTTAAAACTACTTCACGGTTTAGGTGTTAGTTATGATGATCCTAATCAATTATTAAAAGAACTACCAGCAAATGATAAAGTAAAAGTGTTGTTGGCTCAAGCTTTATTTGGTAATCCAGATATCCTAATTCTAGATGAGCCAACTAATCACTTAGACTTTCATGCTAAACAGTGGTTAGAAAACTTTTTAATTAATTTTGATCAAACAACAATCGTTGTTAGCCATGATCGTCACTTTTTAAATCATGTATGTACTAATATTATTGATATTGATTATGAAGATGCTAAGATGTATGTGGGTAATTATGACTTTTGGCGTGAGAGTAGTGAATTAGCACGACAAATGCAAAAAGATGCTAATGCTAAAAAAGAAGATCAAATTAAGCAATTAGAAGCCTTTGTTGCTCGATTCAGTGCTAATGCATCTAAATCAAAACAAGCAACAAGTAGAAAAAGACAATTAGAAAAAATTACACTAGATGATATTAAACCAAGTAATCGTCGTTATCCATATCTAGCTTTAGAAATAAATCGTGATTTAGGTAAAGATGTATTTAATGTAGAACACGTATCTAAGGTTATAGATGATGATACTAAAATAGAAGATGTTAGTTTTAGTATTAATGGTGAAGATAAAGTAGTAATCTTAGGTGATGATGAACGTTGTGTTTCTACAATGTTAGAAATGTTAGCTGGAGAATTAACTCCAGATAGTGGAGAGATTAAACCTGGTATTACAGTTGAATCTACCTTCTTTCCAAAAGACTTTACGCCATTTTTTAAAGAAGGTGATGTGAATTTAGTTAACTGGCTAGCTAACTATAGTGCTGATGATCAAGGTGAAGCATTCTTACGTGGATTTTTAGGTAAGATGTTATTTTCAGGAGAAGAACCGCTTAAAAAAGTAAAAAACTTAAGTGGTGGAGAGAAAATGCGCATGATGTTTTCTCGTTTAATGTTAATGAATGCTAATACTATCATTTTAGATCAACCAACCAACCACTTAGACTTAGAAAGTATTCAATCAGTTAACGAAGCATTAACTAAATTCCCAGGAAGTGTTATCTTTACAAGTCATGACTTTAGTTTTATTGAAACTATTGCTAATAAAATTATTGTCTTATTACCAAAAGGATGTTATGTTTATACTGGCAACTTCACTGAATTCTTAAATGATGAAAAAGTTCAAAATGAAATTAAGCAAGCATATGAACAAGAATAAAAGACAACTAAAGTTGTCTTTTATTTGTAAATACACATACAGATATTAAATAAGGTAAATAAAATTGGTATAATATAGATAATGAAAGGTAAAGGTTATGTATAAAGCTCCCAGAGGTACATTTGATATATATGGTCAAGAACATTTACTACGTGATGAAGTAGTAAATGTAATGTTTGATGTAGTTAAAATGTATGGTTTTAGTCCAATTACTACACCTATCTTTGAAGAAAGCGAATTATTTATTCGTTCTGTTGGTGATAGTAGTGATATTGTTAATAAAGAAATTTATGAATTTAGTGATAAAAAAGGACGAAGTTTAGCACTACGTCCTGAATTAACTGCACCAATCATGCGTAGTTATATTGAAAATAAAATGTATGCTCAAGATCCAATTAAGAAGCTTTGTTACTATGGACCTTCTTTTAGATATGAACGACCCCAAGCGGGGAGATATCGTCAATTTTATCAATTTGGAGTAGAAAGTATGGGGATTAAAAACCCAATCTATGATGCTCAGATGATAATAATGGCACTACATATATTAGAACAATTAGGTATTAATAATTTTAGTTTACATATTAATACACTAGGAAGTAATGAAGATCGAGCTAATTACAATAAAGCGTTAAAAGATTATTTTAGTAAACATGTTGATAATTTATGTGAAGATTGTAAACATCGACTAGATACTAATCCATTGCGTATTTTAGATTGTAAAATTGATGGAGATAGTGATATTATTAAAAATGCACCCAAACTACAAGATTATTTATCAGAAGATAGTTTAAGTTATTACCAAACTATCAAACAAACACTTGATAGTTTAGAAATAACTTACATAGAAGATGAAAAATTAGTTCGAGGTTTAGATTATTATAATGATATAGTGTTTGAAATTATTAGTGATAGTGACGATGCTAAAAATACTTTAGTTGGTGGTGGTAGATATGATAATCTATGTAGTCAATTAGGTGGAGAAAACATTTCAAGTATCGGTTTTGCTATCGGTGTAGAACGTATTATAAATACATTAAAAGCACAAAACGAAAATATATTAGAAAACTATAATCAAGATATCGATGTATACTTTTCTACATCAAGTGATGAAGAACGTATACAAGCGTTACGTATTATGAATCAATTACGCGATGGTTTAGTATGTGAATGTAATTATGTAGATAAATCATATAAAGCTAATTTAAAACAAGCATTAAAACATAACGCTATATTTTTAATTAGCTTTGAAGATGATAGTGCTATTATTAGAAATTTAAAAACTAAAGAAGAAGAAAAAATGAGTGAAAGGGATTTATTAAATTATTTTAACAAATTAAGGTAACAAAAATGAAACAGTCAAATATATATATACCAACTTTAAAAAAAGTAACAAATCAAGCTAGTTGTAAGTCACATATACTAGGTTTAAAAGCTGGTTTAATTCATCAAACGGCAGCAGGTATTTATTCTTATTTACCACTAGCTACAAAAATGTTAACTAATATTGAAACAATTATTAGAGAAGAATTAGAAAAGATTGGAGCTAATGAAGTTATTCTACCTTTATTAGAACCAGCAGAATTATGGGAAAAAACAGGTAGATGGCAAGGATATGGATCAGAGTTATTTAGAGTAATAGATCGTAAAGATACGAGTTTTGCTCTATCTCCAACTCATGAAGAAGTTATTACTGATTTAGTTAAAAACTATTTAGTAACATATAAAAAATATCCAGTTAATTTATTTCAAATTGGTACTAAGATGCGTGATGAAGCGCGTCCACGATTTGGATTATTACGTGGTCGTGAGTTTGTAATGATGGATGGATATTCTTTCCATACAACATTAGAAGATCTTGACAAAACTTATCAAGACTACTACCAAGCTTATTGTAATATCTTTGAACGTATAGGACTAGATTACCGTGTTGTACAAGCTGATAATGGTAAGATTGGTGGAACTAGCTCACATGAGTTTATGGTGTTAGCTGAAATTGGAGAAGATACTATTGCATATGTTGATAGTGATCCAATTGCATATAACGTTGAAATAGCTCCAGTATATACTAAAGAAGAAAATATTGATAGTAATTTATTTAATGAATTAACACTAACTGATACACCAAATACTACTAAATGTGAAGATGTAGTTGAGTTACTTGGTTTAGATATTAAACAAAGTATTAAGAGCGTTTGTGTTAAAGACGAAAATGGTGGAGTGGTAATCTTTTTAATTAGAGCTGATCGTACTTTAAACGAAATTAAGGCAAGTAAAGTAGCTAATTTAGAAGACTTTATCCTAGCAGATGAAGATGATTTGAATAAATACAATATCATTGAAGGATTTATTGGTCCAGTCGATTTAAATAGTGAAGTTAAAGTATATGCTGATAATGAAGTTAAATACATAATTAATGGAGTTGTTGGTGGTAACCAGAAAGACAAACACTACACTAACTTTAACATCACACGTGATGCTAAAGATGTAGAGTTTGCTGATTTACGTGAGGTAGAAGAAGGAGATTATCTAAGTGAAAGCTTAGGGCCAGTTAAATTTGCTCAAGGGATTGAAGTGGGACACATCTTTGCTTTAGGTGATAAATATACTAAAGATTTAGAAGTTAAATATTTAGATGAAAATCAAACACAACAGGTTCCAGTAATGGGATGTTATGGTATTGGTGTAAGTCGTTTAATTAGTGCTGTAATTGAACAAAATAATGACGAGTATGGTATTATTATGCCAAAAAGTATTGCACCATTTGATATTCATGTATTATGTTTAGATTATAATAAAGATGAAACACAAAAAGAATATGCCAACACTTTAGTAAAAGAATTAGAAGATAATGGTTATAAAGTACTACTTGATGATCGTGATGTAAATCCTGGAGCTAAATTTAGTGAAGCAGATCTTTTAGGTTTACCTATTAGACTAACAATTGGTAAAAAATTAAAAGATGGAATTGTTGAAGCTAAAGTTAGAAAAACAGGAGAAGTAATTGATGTTAATACTAGTGATGTTATCACTCGTATTAATGAGCTTTATTGATAACTACTATCAGGATTAAATCCTGATAGTTTTAATTAAAAGGAAATTTATGAAA
Organism: Caryophanales bacterium UBA3375; assembly: GCA_002359095.1. Classification (GTDB taxonomy): domain Bacteria; phylum Bacillota_I; class Bacilli_A; order UBA3375; family UBA3375; genus UBA3375. The sequence goes on along the minus strand of DEQD01000042.1, from coordinate 17,149 downwards.
AAGATACTTATATTAGTATTGTTATTAGCACCATTTATAAGTGGTTGTAGTGTAACAAAAGTAGAACCAAAAGATGAAGTAACGTTTACGGTTTCAAATGACGATTTATTTCGTATTGAATTAGTTGTTGGTGAACAAATAACACCAGGAAAAATATCTATTACAGTTGATGATTTAGCTCGAGAAGAAGAAGAGAGACTTTGGGTTGGTAATGCACCGGTTGATGAGTTATTATATAGAGTTATTGTAACTGAAGGTGGAGCAAATTCATTGTCTGCTGATAGTGTAGACTACGATAAGGATTTTCAACCAATAACAGATTTCACGAAGTATGCTTCTGGCAATCAAATAGAAGCATTCTCTAGATTAAAAGTTGGAGAAACTGATGAAACAAATATTGATGTAAAAGATGGCGATTATTTTGAAATTACAGATACTCCTCTACAGGGTGGTTGTGGTAGAATAAAATATTTTGATCCTAAAAAAAACTTTGCAACAGTAACTGTTAAGAGTGATGGTAGTGGTGAATACGATGATTCTTGGAAGGTAGAAAATGAAAATCTAGAAGATGAAATTACTGTAGATCAAAACTACACTGTTTTTCAATCAGGTGATAGTATGATTGGTCATTATGAGGAGTATGTTCCAGAAACTGAGTTCCCTGAAATTAAAATAGGTGAAAATTTTAAAGGTGGATACTTAAAAGTAACTTGCAATTCAGCAACTGATGATATGTGTAGTATAATTGAATATGTAACGACAACTCCAGAAACTAAGGATAAAACGTATACATATAATAGAATTAGACCTAATCCAAGTACAAGAATCAAGGTTGGAGAATCGGTTGTAATTCCTTATTTGCTAACAAGTGGAAATACAGTTACTATAGAACCGTCAAGCTTCCTACTTGATAAAGAATTTAAACAAAATATAACACTACAAATTGTTGATAAATATTAAAATTAAATAATTATGAAAGAAATAATTAAATATTCATTCTGGGGAACACTTGCTGCTATAGTTAATATTGTTGTATTTGATATAATTCATCTATACAACGATAATATAGTATTTGATAACTTAGTAGCTTGGTTTGTAAGTGTTGTATTTTGTTATATTACAAATGCATTGTTTGTATTTGAAAATGAGAAAATGTCATTAAAACAATTTAATGAATTTGCTCTGGGTAGAATATCAACATTCATTGTTGAAACAATAGTTCTATTTATCTTTATTAGAAAGTTAATGATAAAACCATTTTATAGTAAAGTTATAACTAATATCGTAATCGGGGTTTTGAATTACATTATAACTAAAGTTTTATTCATTAAAACAAATAAATAAAAAGAAAAGACTAAACTTGATTGTTTAGTCTTTATTTATTTCAAACTGGTGGAGGGGGAGGGATTCGAACCCCCGAACCCGAAGGAACAGATTTACAGTCTGCCGCGTTTAGCCTCTTCGCTACCCATCCATTTATTTAATTTTTTGCGCATCATTACCGCGCTTTTATATTCTACTATATTTATTTTTAAATTGCAAGAGTTTTTTTTAATTTTTTTAAAAAATATTTTTTAACATCGATCAGTCATTATTTTTCTTCATTTTGACCTTTTTGTCTAACTCTCTTTTAGGAATCATAATAATTCGTCCACAACCGACACATTCTAATTTGATATCAGCTCCAATACGAATCACTTTCCACTTATTAGATTTACAAACATGTGGTTTCTTTGTTTCAATAATTTCATCTAACTTATACATAGAATCCTCCTACTCCACTATCCTTATATATATATTATAGTGGATTTTTTTTCATTTTCGCAAAACTTCGTGGATACTTTTTATTTGTTTCTTTAATTTTATTAATAACTAATAGATGACGTACTGATTCTTCTAACGGTAATCTAAAGGTAACATCTTCTTCTAATTTACCACCTAATGTTGCAATGGCATTCATAGCTTCTTTTAATTCTTCATCAGATGATGCAGCTTTAGGGCTAATAAAATATCCACCAACACTTACCAAAGGTAGACATAGTTCTGATAAAATATTTAACCTAGCTACAGCTCTTGCTGTAACAACATCGAATTCTTCGCGATGCATAACGGCATATTCTTCCGCGCGCGAATGAATGATATTAACATCTTTTAATCCTAAACGAACTATCAATTCACGTAAAAAAACAGTTCTTTTTTGTAATGAGTCAATGATTGTTACTTTAATATGCGGGAAAACAATTTTTAAGGGAATAGAAGGAAAACCTGCTCCTGCTCCGATATCACACAAATTAATTGCTTTTGTAAAATCGTACCCTTTACATAAAGAAATAGAATCATAAAAATGTTTAATATAAACACCTTCTTCATCAGTAATACTTGTTAAATTAGTATGGCTGTTAAATTCTACTAAAAATGCAAAATATTGACTAAATTGTTCTTCCATTTCTTTTGTCAAGTTTATATTAAAATCTTCTAATAATAATTCCTTAAAATTCATTTTCCCAACATCCTTACTTAATAGTTTCAATATACACTAACAATACGGCAATATCTGCTGGATTAACTCCGCTAATACGTGATGCTTGCCCAATCGTTAGAGGTTTAATTCTTTTTAATTTTTCACGTGCTTCTAAAGCAATATTATGAACATTATCATAATTGATAGAGGATGGAATTAATTTTTCTTCAACCAATTTAATTTTTTCTACTTGTCTTATTTCTTTTTGAATATATCCCTCATACTTAATTTGAATTTCAACTTGTTGCATTACTTCATCACTTGCATCAATATTAAAAAATTCTTTAATATGATTGAAGTGAATCTCCGGTCTTTTACTTAACTCATACAAACTACATCCATCTTTTAAAGGAGTTGAATTAATAGATACTAATTTTTCATTTAAATCGCTTGTAACTTTAACTTTCATCTCTTTAAATAAATTTAATAATTTAGTAATTTGTTCTTCTTTTTCTAATAATTTTTGATAACGTTGTTCATCAATTAATCCTGCATAATATCCATATTTACGTAAACGTAAATCAGCATTGTCATGACGAAGTAATAAACGATATTCACTTCGACTTGTTAAAAGACGGTACGGTTCTTTTGTTCCTTTAGTAACTAAATCATCAATCAACAAACCAATATAACCTTCATGACGTTTTAAGATAAGTGGTTCTTTGTTTTGTAAACTTAATCCAGCATTAATTCCAGCCATTAAACCTTGACATGCTGCTTCTTCATATCCACTAGTCCCATTAATTTGTCCAGCAGTATATAAATTTTTAACTAATTTTGTTTCTAATGTTGGATATAGCTCTGTTGGATCAATTGCATCATATTCAATTGCATAAGCATATTTAGAAATAATACAATTTTCCAATCCCGGTAATAAGTGAACCATTTTCTCTTGAACATCTTTTGGCATAGATGTAGAAAATCCTTGTACATAAGTTTCATCTAAATGAATACTTTCTGGCTCTAAAAAGATTTGATGACGCTCTTTATCATTAAAACGTACAACTTTATCTTCAATTGATGGACAATAACGAGGTCCTATCCCCTCAACTACTCCACCATACATCGCTGATTTTTCTAAGTTATCCATGATAATTTGATGAATTTCTTTATTTGTATATGTTAAATAACACGGAACACTTACTCCTGAAACACTAGATACTTTTTCATCATGGCTGAAATATTGCAATAATTCATCTCCTGGTTGAACAGTCGTTTTAGAAAAGTCAATCGTATTTGTTTTAATACGCGGTGGCGTTCCTGTTTTTAATCTTTGAACAGTAAAACCTAATTGACGCAAGCAATTGCTTAACCCTGTTGTTGTTCTTTCATTATCTGGTCCCTGATTAAAAATATCGTGTCCAATTAAAACGCGACTTTGTAAATATGTACCAGTAGTTAAAATAACTTTTTGAGCTAATATTTTAGTACCATCTTCTAAAACGACACCTTTAACCGTTTCATCTTCGACAATTAGGTCAAAGACCAAAGCTTCAATAATGTCTAAATTTTCTTGTTTTTCTAATGTTTCCTGCATAAAGCGGGGATAATCTATTTTATCACTTTGAGCACGTAATGCTCGAACCGCTGGACCTTTTGAAACATTTAGCATTTTCATTTGAATTTGAGTCAAATCAGCATTTTTACCCATTTGACCACCAAGCGCATCAATTTCACGAACCACAATTCCTTTAGCTGGACCTCCAACGCTTGGATTACATGGCATCGATGCAATCATTTTTTTATTTCCCGTTATTAAAGCGGTTTTTAGTCCCATTCGAGCAGGAGCTAAACAAGCCTCACATCCCGCATGTCCACCACCAACAACTAAAACATCATACATTTTTTTCACCTCTAATCGCAAAATAAATTTTATCATTTTTTTTATATTATTTCAATAATATCATCAAGCGTGAACTTACGATCAGCTATTTTAAAATATCGATTAACCAAATCAATTCGACTAACAACACCTGTTACCTCGATTATTTGCCCTAACTCGTAATACCTAAAACTTAAAAACATTCCTTTTTTAACCTGAAAGAATGCTGCATTTAAACGTTCATAATCATCTTCGGATAAAATTGGTTTAGAAATTTTGATTTTTTCCACATCTCGTAAACTATCTTGATAACCATCTAATGCATCAAATGGCATGAATTGTTTAGCCTTTTTATTCACCATTATGTCCTCCTACTAATTTATTGCGTTTTAAAGTAATGGCTTTGTCTTGTAAATCCATCGCACGAAAAACAGCACTTTTACCATAACGATCTTTAATTGCTAATAATGACTTATTTAAATGTTTTTCTTTTTCTAATTCATTTACATCTGTAAAAAGATCATAAACAATCACTGATTCTTCTTTAAGATTACTAAATCCAACACTAATCTTGCGGATTTTGATTTTAGGAACCTCACGACTAAATAAATCAACAAAGGCTTTTTTTAAAACAGTATAACTATTTGTATAAATTTCTAGTGTCGATCTAACAGTCATTGGTTTCATATTATACGAGTGAGAAAAACCAATAGAAAGAACAATCGTCTTCGCAACTAAATTTTTCCGCAACAATTCAAGTGATGATATTTCAGCTAATTCTTTAATAACTAAAATAGCTTCTTGAAATGAGTAATCTTCACAAAATGTTTGTCCAAAACTTAAACTACGCGATTCAGGTTTATATTCTTTGATATCTTGCATCGTACATTCTTCTTTACCATAAGCGTGATCGATTAAATTTTTAGCATTAACACCAAAAGCACGATATAATTTTTCCTCAGGTGTTTGACAAATATCGCGCATCGTTTTAATCCCCATTTGATGTAATTTAGCAGTTAAACCTTTGCCAATCTGCCAAAAATCTTCCAAGTGTGGGTAATCCCATAATTCCATACGATATATCTCTTCATCTAAAAATGCAATATTTGTTTGATTTTTTTTCGCATAAATATCCATAGCAATCTTCGCTAAGAATAAATTACTTCCGACTCCACAAGTAGCAGTCAATTTTGTCTTTTGATAAATTCTTTCAATTACCATTTTTCCAATTTCTAAAGGCGATTTTAAATACAAATTTAAATAACTACTAATATCAATAAAAACCTCATCAATTGAATAAACATGAATATCATCTTTTGAAAAAAACTCTAAATAGCATTTATAGACTTCTGTGGAATATTTAATATATTCTTTCATTCGTGGTTTAGCAATAATACACGGTAAATTTTTCGGTATTTCAAAAAGTCGACAACGATTTTTAATACCCAATCTTTTCAAATATGGCGATATAGCTAAAACAATAGCTCCTCTACCACGTGACTCATCTGCTACAACAAGAGGTGTCTTCATTGGATCTAATGAACGCGAAATACATTCACAAGAGGCATAAAAAGATTTTAAATCAACGCAAATATACATAATGATCACCTATTTTATGATTCGTCTTAATCGTTGTTCTGACACTTCTAAATAAAGCTTTTTTTTGTTTTCTTTATTGTGATAGTCAGTTGCAATTGATTCTAATAAATTATATTTTTGAGCTAATGATGACAAAAAAGTTCTCTTTTCATCTTCATATAAATCATAAAGACTTTCTATTCCATCTAAATTTAATAAACTAAATTTTTCGACTAAAGAACAAACTTGAGCGTTATTTAACACTTTAACTTTTCCATCAACAAAAATATTATAAGGATGTGCCCAAATAACTTTCCCTTTAGCTTGATGAACAAATTTTATCACATCACAAATAGAATAAAAAAACATCTTATAAAAAGGGTATTGATTAATAACTGCAAACGCATCTTTCATATTTTCTGCATATTTTTTCTTACACAAAGCTATAGCAATTTTTTTCTTCGTAATGATTTCATCATTAATTTCAATAATATAACCATCTTTTGCCATAACTTCAAGTAATGCTTCCATTCTTTTACGCATAATTGTATTATACTGTTGCATTTTTTCAATCATTATTTCTTCATCATAATCCAAGGCAACTAAATGAATGACTGCTTTTTTCATATAACAATCAATACTGGTTGTAATTTCACACCCATTAATAATAGTTACTTTATCCGAAACTAACCTTCTTAGCTCACTTACCCCTTTAATAGTATCGTGATCCGTTAAAGCGTAAATTCCTGGATTATCATTTATTTTCGTAGCTAACTCAGAAATACTGTCTAAACCATCACTAATATTTGAATGCATATGTAAATTAACTTTCATTTTGTCACCTCCGATGGAAACAAAAAGGAAGACAAAGCCTTCCTAATTTTGTTATTTAATGTTTTTATATACTTTAACGATATTTTCAACTGTAAATCCAAAGTATTCTGGAATTTCTTTTAATGGTGCAGATATACCAAAACGATCAATACCATAACAATTTTTAGCATATTTATACCAAGGCATCGTCGAAGCCATTTCTAAAGATAAACGTTTTTCAACACTTCTTGGTAAAATTTCTTCCTTATATTCATCCGATTGTTTTTCGAATAAGAACATCGAAGGCATTGAAACAACACGAACGTAAATACCTTCTAAAGCTAATTTATCAGCCACATCTAATGCTAAACTGACTTCTGAACCACTCGCGATAATGATTCCTTCAAAGTTTGTATAATCTCTAACGATATATGCTCCTTTTAAAGCTTTTTCAACACTTGTTTCTGATAATGTTTGTAGTGGTTGTCTTGTAGTTGTAATACATGTCGGATATTTATTCTTTTGCAATCCGTGAATTAATGCAGCTTTTGTCTCTACTGCATCACAAGGACGAATCACATTAAAATTTGGAATACTTCTTAACATTGTAAATTGTTCAATTGGTTCATGAGTTGGACCATCTTCACCAACACAAACTGTGTCGTGAGAGAAAATAAATAACGCTGGTAATTCCATTAAAGCAGCCATTCTTAATGCCGGTTTTAAATAATCACTGAACACAAAGAATCCTGATGAGAATGATTTAAATCCACCATATAAATTAATGGCATTACAAATCGCCCCCATTGCATGTTCACGAACGCCAAAATTGATATTTCTACCCGCATAATTATTACTTGAGAAATCACCATCAACACCTTTAGCTTTTGTTGACTTAATTAAATCAGCAGATCCACCAATAAAATTAGGCATTAAATTACCAATAGTTTTTAACAATTTACCACACGTATCACGCGTTGCTTCTTTTGTATTAGTATCAAAATCATCAAGTTTATCGATATCTAACTCAAAATCATCGTTAACAAAATGCATAAATTCTTCATATTCTTGTGGATATCTTTCTTTATAAGAATTTAATGTATTAATCCACTTTTGATATTCTTTTTCCGAACGATTTAAAGCATGCTCATTATAAAAGTCATACACTTCTTGAGGTAAATTAAATAATTCTTCTGAAATTCCTAAATTTTGCTTTAATTGTTTTGTTTTTTCTAAACCGATTGGAGCTCCGTGAACATCACTAGTTCCTGCCATACTTGATCCATGACCAATAATTGTTTTAATCTCAATTAAGACAGGACGAGTTTGTTTTTTAGCTTCCAAAATAGCATTGGCAATTGCATCACAATCATTACCATCTTCTACTTTTAAATATGCCCAATTCATCGATTCAAATTTCTTTTTAACATCCTCAGAAACCGTTAAGTTTGTAGCACCATCTAATTGAATATCATTTGAATCAAATAAAATAATTAAATTATCTAATTTATTATGTCCAGCAAAACTGATTGCTTCTAAAGCAACTCCTTCTTGCAAATCTCCATCACCGCACAAAGCATAAATATAATTATCGACTACGTTTAAATCTTTTTTGTTATATTTACTTTGTAAATGCTTAGAAGCTACAGCTAATCCAACTGCATTCGCAATTCCTTGTCCTAGTGGACCTGTTGTTGTTTCAATTCCTAAACTAACATTATGCTCTGGATGTCCCGCACATTTAGAGTTTAATTGTCTAAAAGATAATAAATCTTCTTTACTAAATGGAAATCCTGCTAAATGTAAAACCGTATACAACAGCATTGATCCATGTCCAGCCGATAAAATAAAACGGTCGCGGTTATAATAGTTAGGATGTAGGCTTGTTGTATTTAAAATACGTGTATACAACGTATGAATGATAGGAGCAGCTCCTAAAACAATTCCTGGATGCCCACTTTTAGCTTTATCAATAACATCCATTCCAAATGCACGGATATGGTTAACACAAAAATTATCAATCTTATTAATCATTTTTTTCTTCCTCTATAATATCCTCATTATTATTTTTAGTATTTTCTTCTGACGAATCTTCTAATTCAACATGTGCTTTTTTTTCATATTCAGATAAAATTTCTTCATTACTTGTTTTTTCTTCTTCATCTAATGGTTCATATCCATAGAATTTATCAAAATATGCTCGTTGAACTTTCATTAATTCGTCGAAATAATCTTCGCCAACATGTTCACGAATTATACGATAATATTCTTGATTTTTTAATTTCATCATTCTTGATAAGCGCCCATTATTAAACATAATTAAAGCTATTAAAATAAGCATGAAAAAGATAAATGGCGCAGATCCTGCATTTTCAGAAAAAACTCTCGGTATAAGAAGTGCACCAACAACTGTTAATACCAACATTGGAATAAAGAAAACAAAAAAATTCTTGCGCTTAATGACTTCAATTTGGTTATAATAATCAGTCCATAAACGATTAACTTCCTTGCTATATAAGTCTTTTAAGACTCCATAATATCCATCTTCAATTAAAAGGCGGTAGTTAATTCCATCATAGGAACTCCAAACAGCCATTTTACCTTTGGGAACAAACATTTGATATAATTCTTCATTCGAGTTTAAACTGTGTAACTCAATTTGAAAATTTTCAAATTCTTGAATTTCATATGGTTGTGTTTTAACTTTTTGGTAAATTTTATGATTTATTTTCATAGTTACACCTCCTTAGCCTATTATATCACGTTTTTTTTAATATATGAAGTTAATTTATTATAAAAATTGAAACATTATATATAATAAAATAGAATATATATTGATAATATTTATCTAACGTATATTTTTTTTATTTGTAAATAAAATAAGACCTGTGATATAATTCAATTAAAGGAAGTGATATAATGAATAACCAAAAAATTTTAATCGTAGAAGACGAACCAACGGTTTCTCGAATTGTTAAATCATATTTTGAAAAAGAAGGTTATGAAGTATTTACTGTCGCTGATGGAAATGAAGCTATCAAAATTTTCACAGAATTGAAATTTGATTTAATTTGTTTAGATATCATGTTGCCAGGAATAAACGGATTTGAAATCTTAAAAATCATCCGTAGTTCATCTAGTATTCCTGTAATCATGATGACAGCTTTACAAGATGAAGAAAGTATCTTAAAAGGATATGACTTGAAGGTTGACGATTATATAACTAAACCTTTTAATCCAAAAATATTGGTTGCTAAAGCCAAAAATTTATTAGTTCGTGCTAATAACCAAAACCAATTAAAACAAGATTTCACTGTTGAAAATATAAGAATTGTTTATTCTAAAAGAATGGTATATGTCGATGACCGTCTATTAGATTTATCAAAAACGGAATTTGACTTACTATTACTTTTAATTAATAATCGTGAAAATGTCTGCTCAAGAGAATTTATCTTAGATGAAATTTGGGGCCTAAAATCATATGTCGATGATCGTATCGTCGATACATACATTAAAAACTTAAGAAAACAAATAAAACCATACGAATATATCAAAACTGTATTTGGAATTGGTTATCGTTTCAGTGTTAAAGATGAAGATTAAAAACTCTAAACAAATTATGCACCCATTTAAATATTCGCTTAAAACACAAATAATCATTATTTGTGTTTTAACTGTTTTTATCCTCGGTGCTATCTTTTCTTTTCTTTCATCAAGTATTTTCTCGCAATATTATATCGATACTATAGCCTATAAACATATTAAAACATATCAAAATATCGTAAGAAATGAACCAGATTTATATAATGCTGCAAACAAAATAAATCAAAGTTTAAGTGGATATATTTTATCATTAGATAATGAGGGAAATTTAGTTGAAAGTTATTCATATATTACATTAAAACTTAATTCAGGAGATTACATTCTACAAAACTATGTCCCTAATTTAGAAGTTGGTATTGATATATCCTTTAATCATAAGGCTAATATTATCACCGCTTTAAAAACGGAATCTAATAGTTATTTTTTCTCTTCTAATCTAACACCATATGAAGAAAAAATTATTGAAATTATTGTTCCTGAAAATGCAAATTATTTATATAATCAAGCCCATTTAGAAATTAATTATTTTGATGTTTTAGATGAAACTTTTACAATAAGAGATAATACATCCTACTTTATTGATTACGACAATCCTAATTATCTTTATATTTTAAATGAAGCAGATAAAACATTAGGAATTATTCCATTAAATGAAATTGTCAACCTTACTGGTAGTATCGCTAAATATTTAACTTTTTTTTACACGATGGTATTAATAATATTATCGCTGGTTATTTATTATAGTTTTAATCAATTATTTATATCACCATTACATGAAATTAGTATTGTCTTAAAAGATATGCAATATTTGAGTTTTAATTACTCGGTACCAGCTTTTTTTAATCCCGAAATTAACGAAGTGGCTATTGCAACAAATAATTTAAAAAATAAGATGAAACAAATTATGAAAGAACTTAACGATAAAAATCATGAAATAACTCAATACAGTATTATGCAATCAAAAGAGTTTGAAGCAACTAAAGAGTTAATTTCTGCTTTATCACATGAGGTTAAAACACCACTTCATGTTATGCAAGCTACTATTCAAGCCATTTTAGATGGTATATTTACTGGTGATGAGGTAAATGAAGAATTAGAAAATGTCTTAATCGAAATTGAAAAAACTAATGATTTAATGAAAGAAATATTAGAAGTATTTAAGGTACAAAGAAATCAAAAACAACAAAACTTAGAAGTAATTAATCTATGTCGTTTTGTCGAAGAAAATACTAAAGAATTACTACCATTAATTAATAAACATAATCATCATTTACATTTGAATATTGCTAAAACAGATATTTTCATCAAATGTAATAAAAATGATATGAAACGATGTTTATCAAATGTCATTTTAAATGCAATCGTTTATTCTCCTGATAACTCCGATATTACAATTAATATTTCTGTTTTTAAATTAAATTATATCGTTGAAGTTATCAACTCTAATGTTACAATTAATCAAGAAGACTTATCTAAAATATTTGATCCTTTTTATCAAGTGGATAAATCCCGAACTAAAACCGATCACAAAGGAAATGGTTTAGGATTATATTTAGTAAAACAAGTCATGGAAAATCATAAATTTGAATACGGAATGGAAAATACAAATAACGGTGTAAAATTTTACTTTATCATCCCAAGAACAAAACAAGAAGGATAGAAAACTATCCTTCTTTTACTTTAATAAGATACTCTCCACGATAATTGCTGCAAGCATTTTCTGGATATTTGCGAAATTGTTTCTTTTCTCCATGATATTTAAAAGCTTTATAAATCCACATGCTTTCTTGATCCCAAGTAATAATTTCATCCATTCCATCATCATCGATATCTATTACTTCTGTTGCTAATGTCGGGTGTCCGTCATCTAAAAATGGTACAACAACATCTAAATCGCTATCTAATAATCCACCAAATTCACATGAAGCATTCGATAAAATTAACGCTTCTTCAGAATTATCATAATTTACCGGAGTAATGACATTCCCATTCCCTATAAATTCTTTTTCAGCAATCAATTTCAAATCTTTATCAAATGTATAAATAATACCGTTAGCACCCCAAAACGAAGTAACACATAATTGATATCCATCTATATTTTTATCGTATTTAGCTAAACTAATCCTTTGAGCATGTCCAACACTAATTGAATGAAGAATTTTTCCATTTTTATCACAAATATTTAAGCCTTCATTTCCAGAAGCTAAGATTAGTACTTTTTCTTGTTTTTCATCCAAAGCTTCATAAATAATCTCATCCGTATGGTCCGAATTAAATGGTAAACTCCACACAACTTCCCCATCTTTTACCATGTCATATCCCACATACATCTCATCTTTTCCATCACCATCAAAATCATAAATATATGGGAAATGACCAGTGTTCTTATGATTATATCTAAATAATAGTTTAAAATTACTATCATAAGCAAAAACATTGGCATAACGATCTTTAATAATAAAATCACCTTGATATCCTTTATTAGTAAAATCAGCTAATCTAATCGCATCGACATTTAAACGATCATATGGATAATCTTTTAAAAGTGGATCATTTTTAACAAGTGGTGTCGGAAAAGAAACTAATTCTTCACCTGTAATAGCATTTATAATATAAATCTTAAACTCCTTAGCATAAATAACCTCATCTATTCCATCGTTATTAATGTCTGCTACTTGGAAAGGAAGATCACAGCTAATTAATGTATTATCTGGTGAATTATTTGCTACCCCTTTTTGCCACATAACATTGCCATCTAAATCAAAGGCAGTAAGACACGAAATTCCAGCAAAAGCATCACGATACATTCTTTTTTGGTGTTGTGCCATAACAATAAATCTTTTGTCTTTATTGCGTCCAAACCGAATTTGACGTCCACTTCCAAAATCTTTTAAATTTATTTTTTTTACACAAACCATTGGCGCATGTTTAGATTGTTTATTTTTTAAACGCACCTCATCATCTTTAACCAATGCCAAATAGTGATCATAGGCTTCTTCAGATATTTCTAACTTTAAATATCCATAACGACACGCATTTTGACTTATTAATGCAATATATCCTCGCGATGAATACATCGTTTTAGCCTCTAAAACGAGATTATCTTCGATAAAAACCTTAATGTCATCTTCTTCTTTGGATATTACAATATGATATTCTTGATTATCAACATATGAAAAAGGAACTTCCTTTAAAATAATCTGTTCTTTTTGATTTTTAAAGTATAATCTTGCATAACCATCTTCTAAGACAAATGCTAAATATTTTCTAGAATGAACATAACAAAAAGCAATTCCACTTAAATGTTTAGTCGCATATAAAAGGATACTAAAAGATACTTTAAAGTTAGTTACTCGATGATTTTTTTGAACTAAAATACTAGCTACATCGCTAAAATGACCACTAACATTGTATCCTCTATTTTGTTCCATATAATTTTTACCATCAATATTAGTAACAATCCAGCTTCCACCCATACTACGCCATTGATGATTATTAATCGGATCATAAAAATTTCCAGTATATCCTTTAGGCATTAAATGATGGTATTCTCCTAATGCGGTATGTTCTTTATCATATGGAAATTCTTCTAGTGGAAAATCTTTAAACGTTTCTTTAAATAATTCAATCATAATTAGACTCCTATTTATTTATTTTGCGATTCAATATTGCCATTTCAATATCCATTTGATTAACATGTTCACTACAAACTCGTAACTCATTTAATAGTTCTTCATAATTAGCATTCTCATTTTTATAATGTAATTTATGCTCTAAGCTAGCCCAAAAATCCATTGCGACAGTTCTAATTTGTAATTCAATTTTAACCTTAGAAATCTGATTAGTGAAGTACACAGGAACATTTAAAATTAAATGTAAGCTTCGATATCCACTTTTTTTAGGATTTTTTATATAATCTTTAATTTCTAAAATTTCTAAATCAGACTGTTTTTTTATTATATCCGCTAATAAGTAGATATCATCTATAAAAGAACAAACAATTCTCATTCCAGCAATATCTGTTAAACTATAATAAGAATCTAAACTTTCAATCGAAAGATTACGTCGAATTAACTTAGCAATCGCACTTTTTGGTGTTTTGATTCGGGATTTAATATGTTCAATGGGATTATATTGGTATGTTCGCTGAAACTCATCATTTAAAATATCGATTTTGGCGTTTAATACTTTTAACCCTGCTGAGAATTTAGCCATTTCTTTCATAAATATATCTAAAACGCTTTGCGCTTTTTCTAAATTAACATCTTCTTTAATATCAATTAAATCAATAATTAGTTTTCCCACATAATCACCTCAATTTATTATATCATAACAAAACTAGTCTTTTGATTAAAAAAGTTAAATATCTATGAAAATATTACTTTTTATTTGATGATGATACACATTTATTGACGAAAATTAATTTTTATGTTTTAATAAATCTAAATGGATAAATTAATCTTTATTATATCTTTTCTTTATGAATTTGACTTTCATAATCACTATTTATACGATGCATATTAGTAATTTTTAAAATTTTATATTTTATAGTTCTAATTTAAAGTCTATCTAAAAATAGATATAAAATATAACATAGGAGGAAATAAGATGCTAGGAGAAATACTTAAGAATATTGATATTGAAATTTGGCAAATAAAGATATGCAAAAATAAGTCGTATATGATAGCTAAAGACAGCATGAAAATGAGTTTAGCTGGAACTACTAATTTAAATGATGAAGAATTGTATCAATATTGGTTTTCTCGCATCGATGACGCATATAAACACTATATCACTAATGCCATCGAGATTATTTTAAATGGTGAAAAAGCTACTGTCGAATATCCTTGGCACCATGATACTTTAGGAACTGTTTACTTTAGATGTTGTGGAAGCTTATGCAGTAAAAATAATGATGAAATCATCTTTGGTGGTTACCATCAAGATATTTCAAGTGAAGTACAATTATCTTTACCAAAATTTATTAATCATGATGTTATTGATTACTTTAAAGCTGATCGTTATTCTAACTACTTTATCGAACTTTGCGATGGATTATTTGAAATTGATATTGATAATTTAAATGTCTCTTTACTTCTTCGCCGGAAAAATCTACCAATTTCAGCAATTAAGCACCATAACTTAAATGAAGCGATTGGTCAATTTATTTATCCAGATGATTTAAATGTGGCAAAAGAATTTTTTAATAAAACATTTTTAACTGATGTCGCAAATAAAAACTTAGTTAAAACGCTTGATCTAAGAGTTTTAATTAATCAGGATGATTATCAGTGGTTTAGATTTAGAATCTTCCGCGGATATTTAAATAATGAATCACGTGTTCTATTTTATTTTTACAACATTGATTCATATAAAAAATATGAAATTATTAAAAAACAAAACAGTGAAATTCTTGACTTCTTATTGGAATCATCATTAGCTATTTTATCGGTTGATTTACCAAAAGAAACAATTGAAATTTTAAAATGTGATCCTAAAATTAGTAGTGATGGTAACATCTTAACTATCGATAATTTTAAAGATAAATTTAAAAATTTCATAGATAACAGTAGCATTGATGAATTTAACAAATCGCTAAACATTGATAACTTAAAACAAATCGCTAAAGGAGATAAAAAAGAAGAAATTAACATTAAACTAAAGAAATCGATTTATGACCATCTTTGGATTAGAATATCGATTACTCCTATCTTGAACGAACACAATAGGCTATATTTTTTTATTGATAATATTTCAATAGAAACTGCTGCCAGTGATATTTTACGTGTTTACATGAATAAAAATTACGAGAATTTATATATTGTTAATTTTAATGATAATTCTTATGTATCTTATTTTAGAAATTTAAAATCCGTACCTCTACTTGATAAAAATGGGGATAATTTCTTTATTGATATTAATTCTTATATTAAAAAATATGTCGTATCGAAAGAAATTAATAGCTGCATAAGTTTCTTTGATAAAAATTTAATTAAAGAAGAATTGAATAAAAATAAAACTTGTAGATTTAGTTTTGGTATATTAGCTGATAAAAATAAATATTATCGTAAAGAAGTTATTCTTGAGTACTTTGATAAGAAAAATAACTTAGTATTATTACTTAACAAAGATGTTACAAAAGAATTTAAAATGAATAAAGTTCAAGAATTTAGATTACAAAGAGCAATCACTATTTCTAATACTGATGCTTTAACTAAACTTAAAAATCGTAAAATGTTAGAAAGCGAAATTAAAGATTACTTAATGGAAAATCCGAATTATTCTGCCTTAATCATGTTTGATTTAGATAATTTCAAATTAGTAAATGACATTTTTGGTCACCAAGAAGGTGATAAATTATTAATTAGAGTTGGAAAATTAATTCGTAAATGTTTGCGAGAAAACGATATTTATGGTCGTTTAGGTGGAGATGAGTTTTTAGTATTAGTTAAAAACATTCAAACAAGAGAAAATGCAATAAAAATAGGACAAAAATTAGTCAACACTATAAATATTCCATTTAAATCACAAAATCAAAGTTTCAATGTTACCGCTTCTTTTGGGATTGTTATTATACCTGAAGAAGGAAATGAATTTGACATTTTATATAGCAAAGTTGATAAAGCTTTATATGCTGCTAAAAAGGCAGGTCGTAATTGTTTTGTTATTTATGATAATACTTTAGAATAAAAAAACTCCCGTAAGTATAGTACTTATATACTGAACCCCATAAGTTGGACTAGTAGAAAATACTAGAAAGACTTATGGGGTTTTATTATGAAATTAAGTTTAGATGATAAAGATAGACGTAT
>DEQD01000006.1 GCA_002359095.1 Caryophanales bacterium UBA3375 | reverse complement strand
TATTGGATAGTAAAACTATAAAAAGTGCAGCTATTTTAATTGAGATTATTATATTATCTTTTTTGGTATATTTAATTAGATTTTCTCATTATCGAAAAAGACTATCAAAATTTGAAAATCAATTTTTATTAGTATCTATGTTTTTAATTATAGGTTATGCATTATTTATTCCAGTATATCGTGCGCCAGATGAAGCACAACATTTTGCAAGAGCTTATGGTGTTTTACATGGAATATTTTTAGTGGATTCATCGGGGAACATTAATATTCCTAATAATCTTATACCTGTAGTAGATGTAGTCAATAGTAATTACATTGATACTATAAAAAATCTTCATGTTACATTAAGTAGTCAACTTTCAAGTACTAATATTATTAATATGGCACTGTATACACCTCAATCTTATGTGCTACAAAGTTTAAGTATAGGTATAATTAGTATAGTTACTAAAAATGTATTATTAATTTTTTATGGAAGTAGAATATTAGTTGGGATATTATGTACATTAATAATCTATTATTCAATAAAATATATTCCAGTTGGCAAAGAAGTTTTGGCTATTTGCTCACTACTACCTATGAATGTTGCTGAAAGAGCCAGTTTATCAGCCGATGGTTTTACTTATACAGTGGTTATAGCTTTATTTAGTTTTGTAATATATAGTTTAAAAAATGAGAATAATATTACTAATAAAATGAAAGTGATGATGTATATATTAGTATTCTTCTTAGCATCATGTAAGGTTATATATTTTATTCTAGGATTTCTTATATTGTTGATTCCAAATAAAAAGTTCGGTAGTAAATTAAAGGGAGTATGGCATAAATTAATATCAGTGATTATATTAATGGGAGTGTCTGTTGGATGGTTGAAGATAGCTTCTAGATATCTTGTTAATACCAATGGTGGTGCTTCATCTTCTGAAAAGGTAATGTTTATGTTAAAACATCCTTTTAATTATATAGAAATTATGAATAATACACTTTGGAAAAATATCTTTGCACACGTAGAGCAGATGATAGTAGGTCCATTAGGAGCACTAAATATTGAAATTAACAGCGGAATACTAATACTGTTATTAATAATATTAGTTAGATACTGTGTTTTTGATTTTAAATTGAATTTAAGAGTACTATTTATATGGATATTATGTTTAGCTAATGTGGTATTAATATATACTAGCTTATATGTACAGTGGACACCTGCTTTAAATGGAGTTTCTCAAATTACAGAAATAATTGGTATTCAAGGAAGATATTTCTTACCAATACTACCTATTATGATGGTATCTTTTCAATTGAATAAGATTAATAATAAAGATGTAAGTATTGTTAATGACTGGCGAAGTATAGTTAGTCTATTAGTAATTAATATGTTGGTATTGTCCAATGTTATAGGATTTTTTGCTATATAATAAAGATAAATTAGGAGAATTTGTACACATGAAAGATGATCTAGCTATTTTGATTCCTTGTTATAATGAAGGGATAACTATTAGAAAAGTTGTTGAAGATTGCCTTAGAGATACAAAAGATATTGATGGAAAAGTCAACATTTATGTATATGATAACAATTCAACTGACAATACAGTAGAAGAAGCAAAAGCTGGTGGGGCAATAGTTAGGTATGAATATCAGCAAGGTAAAGGTAACGTTATTAGACGTATGTTTAGAGAAATAAATGCTAAATGTTACATTATGTTGGATGGCGATGATACATATCCAACTAATGCTATTCCTGAGATGTATCAATTAGTTTGTGAAAAAAATGTGGATATGGTTATAGGAGATAGACTATCTTCCAGTTATTTTGAAGAAAATAAGAGACCGTTTCATAACTTTGGCAATAGAATTGTTCGTGGTAGTATTAATTGGTTGTTTAAGAGTAATATAAGAGATATTATGACAGGTTATAGAGCTTTTAGTTACCAATTTGTTAAAGCTTATTCAATTCTATCTAAGGGATTTGAAATTGAAACTGATATGAGTATTTTTGCAATTGAAAATAATCTATCTATTCAAAATAAAATTATTGAATACAAGGATAGACCTAATGGTAGTGAATCAAAGTTAAGTACGTACTCTGATGGATTTAAAGTGTTGTTGAGAATCTTTAATTTGTATAGAGAATATCACCCATTGAAATTTTTCTCAATCATAGGTGGCATATTATTTTTATTAGCACTAGGTTTCTTTATACCAGAAGTATGGATACCATATTTAAATACAGGATTAGTACTAAAAATTCCTACGTTAATATTCTGTTGTTTCTTTGTGTTAGCTGCTATTTTATCAGTATATAGTGGGCTTATTTTGGATGCAGTATTACAAAAAGAAAAGAGAGAATTTGAATTTAGATTACAATTAATAAATAATGGTGAAATAAGTGAAGAAAATAGGAATTAATAAAGCAGTTATTGCATATTTATTTTGGGGTGTAGTGACAACTATTCTAAACATAGGAATTTTTATGCTAGTGGTAAAAATAGGCATCAATTATCAAGTGGGAAATGTTCTAGGATGGCTAGCTGCAGTTACAGTGTCATATTTTACTAATAAGGTTTGGGTATTTTATTCTAAGTACATGGGATTAAAAAATACTATAAAAGAAATGGGACGCTTTTTCTTTTATAGAATTGTAACGTTAGTAATGGACTTTGTAATAACATTTATAGGTATAAGTTTACTAGGTATTAATTCCTTTAT
>DEQD01000009.1:24100-26718 GCA_002359095.1 Caryophanales bacterium UBA3375 | reverse complement strand
GGACAAATTTTCACTCAGTGCTAGATATCAATAATACTTTTTAGTTGTATTTATGGTTTATTTCAAATTAGATATATACCACATGGATATGAATCAGGTAAAACGATAAGTTTAGTAGAAGCAAATAAAAGAGACTTTGATGTAATGGTAATGCCAACAATAGAAGATATAAATGTAATTGGTACATATGTTAGTTTAGGAGCTCAAAAAGAATATATGCCTGTAGGGTTTGAGTTATCAGACTTTAGAGGAAGAAGAGATGAAGGTATTATAAGCATAGATAATAAAGCTGATATCTTTACTGTAAGTAATACAGTACCAGAATTAGAATTTATTGTTACTAATGTAAATGACTATTCTACAATTGAATTACCAAGGGTATATTATCCAGGATATAAATTGGTTAATACAAATACTAATCAAGAAGTAGAAGTAAAACAAAGTAAATCAGGGTTATTAGAAACAGTGGTAGAAAATGGTAATTATAAACTAGAATTTAAAGGTAATAGTTGGTGGCAAATAGCTAGATGGTTAAGATTAATAGGAATAATTATGTTTATTGGAGTAATTTATCTACTTAACAAACGTAATGAAAAATAAAAAGCAGTTTTAAAAGTGCTTTTTTAATAATTTATATTATTCATTCCAAGAGTTGAATCCTACAGAATAGAATACATATCCTCCACGCCAGTCATATGGATCTCCACTTTGCCAACGCATGATATCTTCTGTTCTATAAACTCCATTTTTTCTTGAATCATTTGGATCTAATACATTAGTTAGACCAGCTGGATCCCAACCATATAATACAACGGCATGAGTTCCACCTCTAATAAATGGAGAGTTAGAACCAACCATAGCAAGAACGATTTGTCCTCTACTTAAAGCGTGGTTAACTTCTCTACCATTAGCAAGTCCTCTTGTAGGAATTCCATAGCGCTCAACACCAAGTTTAAATGCAAGACCACTAGCTCCAACATTTATTCTATTAAACTCGCTAGTATTGTGATATAAATAGTCAGCAATTTCTGTTGGAAGTACTTGACGACCTAATACTCCAGAAACAGCAGAAGCAATTGCTGTAGGAACACATCCTGTTGATGCCATATTACCCATTCCATAATATCTAGAACCCCAACGACGATCACCTTGTGCGTAGTATGGAGGTATATATTGTATTTTAGAAGGTTTTACATATTTTCTAAATGCATCATTAGAAATTTTATATTTCTTATAAGATTTAGGAATAATTTCAACTTGAAGTGCTTCTAGACGATAACAATAAGCTTCAGTACCAGCTTCTCTACCATTAGAAGTCCATCCTAACCATCCAAATCCTTGAACGTGAGCACGATAATATACATCATAGTAATTAGCAGCATCACCACTTAATTTAATTCTAACTGCTTCAGTTCTAATTCCTTGACCTTCAGTACCATTTGTTTGACCGTTTCTAGACCAATTGACCCATCCTTTACCAGCAACGTGAGTTTGGTATTCAATGTTACCAGAAACAGGAGTATTACTTAAACTTAATCTAATTGCTTCAATTTGAAGTCCTTGTCCTGTAGTACCTAACTGCGTACCATTGATATTAGTCCATCCTTTTCTTTGAATATGAGCAGCACCTGGAGTTCTACCAACACTATAATGAGCCATAACACTTGTAGCAACATTATTTGAGTTTTTAGGTTCAATTTTAAACTCGATAGCCTCTGTTCTTAAACCATATCCATCAGTACCAGCATTCATCCCACTAGAAGCCCATGGAAGCCATCCCATTCCCTCAACATGAACTCGGTAGTATAAATCTAAGTATTTACTTAAATCACCAGTTAGTTTAATGTTTACAGATTCTAGACGTAAACCTTTACCTTCAGTACCGATGATTTCTCCAGAGTTAACAGGAGCTTGCCAACCAACGTTTTGTACGTGTCCTTTGTATTCTAAATCACCGCTAATTTTAGAATTATCGATTTCTAATTTTAATCCTTCTAATCGTTTTAATTGTCCAGTAGTACCCAATGTTGTATTATCATTTTTAATCCACCCCATACGCTCTACGTGAGCTTCACCTGATAATTGTGGTTTTATGATTACTGGGTATGTTCCTGTGGTAATACTAGGATCAGTAGTAATATCCAAACCAGTGATTGGGACACCTAAACCTTCACTACCAATTTTACCAGAATTGGTTTGATAATCTAACCATCCCCAGTTAGGAGTATTAGATTTGTAAGCAATGTTAAATGTATCGTCTAAAACTTTAATTTCAATAGCCTCAATACTTCGTTTTTGACCTGGAGTACCGATAATAGTTCCTGGGTTAACGAATTCAGTCCATCCATAGTTTTGAATGTGTGCACGGTAACTAAACTTATTTTTATACTCATTAGGAAATTTTAAAGCATACATCTCTTTATTAGTAGTTGTGCTACCAGTAAGTTTTTGCCATCCGCTATCTTTAACAAATACTTCGAAGTTTATACCTAAACTTTGAGTTTGAGGAGTAGTTTCTTCGTTAGTAACAACTTCGTTGTTATCTTCAACTGCACTAGTATCTTCCTCAGTAGTATTTTCTTCTACTGAAGGAGTAGTTTCTTCTTGAACAGGAGTTT
>DEQD01000009.1:0-24051 GCA_002359095.1 Caryophanales bacterium UBA3375 | reverse complement strand
TTCTTCTTGAACAGGAGTTTCTTGTTCAGTAGAACTATCAATACTATCAGTAGTAGTTATCTCTTCAAAAGGTATTGCTTGTTGATTACTCGTCATTAATGAATTATAAGTTTCATCAGCAGCAACATCTAATGGGAATGCACTAATTACTAATATAGTGATTCCAATAATAGTAAAAATCTTCTTTTTCATTTTATTCCTTCCTTTTATATTTTAGTGAATTAACACAATGTTTTACATACTCATTCTTCTTAATGATTATATCATAATAATAATGCGGTACTGTGTTAAAAAATACTTACTCTTTTTTAGTAAGAAATTTTTAACGCAGTGCTAAAAAAATAGTGTATAAAAAAGTCCTACTAATAAGTAGGACTTTAATTATGCTGATAACATTAAATAATAAACATATAATCCAATCACAGCTATTGGCATGATGATATTTAAATATGGTTTTTTAGTTTTACATTGAATCATAAAAAACATGATAGCTGACATAACTGCACCAAAAATAAATAACATAATAACACTTTGATCTCCAGCAATCATACTCCAGATTGGTTGTTTGTATAATAAGTCGTTGATTGCTACAATTGAGAAGTTAAAAATATTAGAACCAATAATGTTACTAGCAGCAATATTATAACTTCCGTGTTTACATAAAATAAATGATGAAATTAGTTCAGGAAGTGAAGTAGCAATTCCTAAGAATACTGCTCCAACAAATCCACCAGTAAGACCAGTAATTTCCATGATCTTATCAGCAGTTTGAGATAAGAAGTAAGAACTTACTAATACTACAATTGAGAAGATAACAAATGTTTTAATTGCTTTTTTAAGTTCTGTTGGATTATCTTCATGAGTTACTTGATTACTTTCACTATCTCCTGATATTTTAATCGCAACAAAATATAAAATAAAGATTATAAAAGTTAAAACGTTAATATGACCAATACTACTCATCGGAGTATTTGGTACTAAAATAACAATAAATGTTAATACATAATAAAAGATAACAACAGCATTAAAAATATTGTTATTTCCTTTTAAGTAGTAATTAATAGTTTTTTTATAAAACATAATGTTTAATATCGCTAGGATTACAATATTAAACATATTACTACCAATTGGATTAGCAATACTAGTTAGTGGTGTATCTAATACAACACTACTAGTAATACTAGTTGCAAATTCTGGAAGCGAAGTTGCAACAGCTAGGATTGCCCCAATAATAATTGGTGATAATTTAGAATACTTTTCAAATTTCTCACTTGCATTAGATAATTGTATAGCTGAATAAGTAGTAATTCCAGCTAATACAAAGAATGCTAAAAATACTAAAATTGTTTCCATTATTTCCTCCATTTAACATACGTATTATTATATCATTTTTTACTAAAGTATAAATCTTAATTTTTATGGTAAAATAATAATAGTTATTATTAATCAAGGAGTAAAATGGTAAGTATAGATATTAAGATAAAATATAGAGAAAATATTAAGTATTAATATGAATTTATTAATAACTTTATTAATAATATTTACTTTTTTACTTCTTTGTGATTATTTTGGTTTTATAGTTAATAAGAAATTAAATGTAGATACTAAACTAAATTATGTATCTGGATTTTTATTTATCTTAGCATTAGTTGAGATAAGTGGTTGTATGTTTATGATCAACCACTTATCTCTAACTAATTATACTTATTTGTTTTTAGCAATAATATTAATATTATTAATATGTAGTTATAAATATGTTAAAGAATATATTAATAATATTAAAACTTATAAAAATAAATTTAGTTTAATAACTATAACTATTAGTATTATCTTTTTTATAATCTTATTTATCCAAGGACAAGGATTAGTTGATAGTTGGTTATACTCACCAATGGTGCTTAGTAGTATTAATAATGATACTATTTTTACTAATGATGGATATAATAACTTAGTATCCTCACCATTAGTTCATATTCTTGATGGGTTTTATTTATTACAAGCAATACTTGTTAAAATAATTCCAGGTAGTGATAAATTTATTATCTTAATTTCAAGTATGAAATTTATTGATGCATTTATATTAATTGGATGTTTAGCACTAGCTATTAATTTAATGATCAATAAATTTAAAATACCTACATTAATTATAGTAAGTATTAGTTATTTAATAGGATGTAGTATCTTTAGTGCATACAACTACACTGATGAATTTTTTGCTCATACCTTCTTAAGTATGCCAATAGGTATTAACTTTATCGTACATGGTACTTTATTAGTATTTATAATAAACTATATAAAAAATAAAGAAATAAATTATATTTATTTTTTAATCATACTTATAGCTAATTTTTCGCTATCTTCTTCAGCTTTATATATCAATGCTTTTATATTACTTATCATGTGGGTGTATGAAATATTTATTAATAAAGATAAATCTAAATTAAAATACTTGGTATATGGGTTCTTTATTATTGGATTATATATATCAGTATTGCTAAAACAATATATGATATATATCTTAATAATCGATATAATTTGTTTATTTATAGGTTTATTATTAGTAAAAAAACTAAACTATAAACAAATTAAAAATATAACAATAGGTTTATTAATTACTTATATATTAATTAATATATTAGGAATTATTATCTTTACTAATACTAGTGAGATTATTAATAATCTATTTAATTTAGATCGAAGTAAAATATATTATATCTCAGAATTTCAGTATCCTTATTTATTTGCTAATATTATTGTATTAATAACAACATTATTTGGATTATATACAATTTATAAAAACGATAAAAGATATTTATATTGGCTAATAATCACAGTAATTATTTGTGCTAATCCAATTATGTATAAAACGATTGGTAGTTTTATTAATCAAGTAGTATATCATCGAGTATATATATTATTATTAACGCAAGTAATAGCTATTATTGGTTTAAATACGATACTAATTTTAATTACTAATAAATACCAAAATATAAATATTAAACAATTAACGATTACTGGTAGTTTATTAATTTTATTAGTAAGTTTTCCAAAACAATATTTAAATTATCAAGGTTATAATAGTTTTAGTGAATTTAAATATCAACAAGAAGATATTTATCAATTAATTAATTATAACTATGATAAAAGTAAAAATGTATCATTAGGAATTATTCCTAGTATAGAACCAAATCGAAATTTAGACTTAACATTATTATTTAGAGCAAGAGGGGATCTAAATTATGTATCTTGTAGTAATGAAGGTTATTATTTTATTGTAAATAACAAAGATGTTAATACATTAGATTTAACTAAATATAATAAGGAGTTAGAAACTCCTAATTATACTCTATTTTATCAACAAGGAGATGTATGTCCACTAAACGAATAATTACAATATTAAGTTTAATAGTGTTATTACTATTTATGGGTGATTTTTACTTAGAAAAAAGTAAGAGTTATACTAATCAAGAATTAAATTTAAATAATGAGATAGCAATAAATCGTGGTTTATATTTAAATCAAGTTAATGATGGAATATATCCAAGTAGGATTAAACCAATTACAATTAATCAAGAGTATAAGATAAAAAATAGTGGTAGATATAAATTAGTTAATAGTGATTATAATGATGGAGTTAATTTATATATTAATAACCAACATTATTATTTATCCCCTTCACAAAATAAAAGTGATGTTAATAATGTATTAATTATTAATTTAAATCAAGAAGATATAATTAAAGTAGATAAAAGTATAACGCTAATTGAGGTAGAAGATGAATAAAATAATTAAGTTTGTTAATATAGTATTAATCATCTGGTTAATATTAATAGTAGGTATTAATGTTATTAATCAAGATAAGATTAATAACATTAATGATTTAACATTTATTAATAATAATTATGATGTTGTTAATCGTAATTATGATTCTAATTTTGTTGAACAAAATAAAGATAATATTTTTATGCAAAATGATACAATTAGTGTTGATAAAACTATAAAGTTATATGCTCTTAGTGAAGGTAGTGAAGTAATAATTAATAATGTAGTATATACTATAAATGATTATATTACTATAGAACCTGGTAGTGAAGTATTTGTTAAAACAGGTATTGTTCAAGTACAAAATATATAATATTACTTATTTAATAAAAAATTACTACTAAAAATAGCAAAATAGCTTTTAAAGATTAAGTGTATAATCATTTAATATGGTAAAATATAGATAGTGATAACAAAGTTATTAAGGAGCATAATGGAAAGAACTACAGAACAAGAGCAAGTAAGATTAGAAAAACTAGAAAAATTAAAAGAATTAGGGGTAAACCCGTATCCTAATACTATTGTTGCAAACAATAGTATTAGTCAAATTGAACAAGATTTTGATCAATTTAGTAAAGAAGAATTAGAAACAAAAAAAATAACAGTAAGTGTTACTGGACGTATTATGTCACGTCGTGATATGGGTAAAGCTGCTTTTGTTACAATTAAAGATAATATTGATACTATTCAAGCATATGTAGCTCGTGATAATTTAACTGATTTAGAAAACGAAGTATTTGGCTTATTAGATTTGGGTGACTTTATCTTTGTTGAAGGTGAAGTGATGAAAACGAAAATTGGAGCTCTAGCAATTAGAGCTAAAAAACTAAACATTATTACTAAATCTTTAACGCAATTACCAGAGAAATTTCATGGTTTAACAGATGTTGAAGAAAGATATCGTAAACGTTATATTGATCTAGTAGTAAATGATGAAAGTAAACAAACATTTATCAATCGTAGTAAAATCATTGCTACTATTCGTGATTATTTAAATAATCATGGTTATTTAGAAGTAGAAACTCCAACACTTCAAACTGTAGCAGGTGGAGCTGCTGCTAAACCATTTATTACTCATCATAATACACTAGATATGGATATGTATATGCGTATTGCTCCGGAGTTATATTTAAAACGTTTAATTGTTGGTGGATTTAATAAAGTATATGAATTAGGTAAACAATTTAGAAATGAAGGAATTAGTATTAAACATAATCCGGAGTTTACTAGTATTGAGATTTATACTACATATCAAGAAATGCATGGTGTAATGCAATTATGTGAAGATTTAATTAAAGAAGCTTGTAGTAAAATTCATCCTGATATGAAATTTGTGTATGAAGATGTTGAATATGATTTAAATAACTTTAGAAAAATACATATGTGTGATTTAATTAAAGAAGTAGTAGGTGTAGACTTCTTTAATGTTACAGATGTAGAAGAAGCTAAAAAAATAGCTATGGAAAATAATATAGAATTACAACCACACCACTATGATTTAGGTCATATTATTAATGAGTTCTTTGAACAACGTTGTGAAGAAACATTAATTCAACCAACGTTTGTTTATGGACACCCAAAAGAAATTTCGCCACTAGCGCGTATTGATGAAAAAGATCCACGTTTTACACAACGTTTTGAGTTATTTATCGGTGGTAGAGAATATGCTAATGGATTTAGTGAGTTAAATGATCCAATTGATCAATTAGAAAGATTTAAAGCTCAAGTTAAAGAAAAAGAATTAGGAAACGATGAAGCTACAGATATCGATTATGATTTCGTAAACGCTTTAGCTATTGGAATGCCACCTACAGGTGGGCTTGGAATTGGAATTGATCGTTTGGTAATGTTACTTACTAATAGTAGTAGTATTCGTGATGTGATATTATTTCCAACAATGAGAAATAAATAGAAAGGATTTTAAATTATGAAATCTGTTAACGGAATAGAACTTAATTCTTTTGAATTTAAATTGTTTAACGTTATTAATAATATTTTTGAAAAAAACAAGATATTGACTTTTATAGTAATTATTATTCTAGTCATGTTCTCTTGTGGTTTATTTTTAATACCAGTAATATATTGTTGGAGTTTTTATACAAAAAGATGTAAAGAAGTAGAAGAGTTTTATAATTCTCAAACATTTAAAGAAGCAGTAAAAAATTTTCATTCACATATTAAAGATATGAATAATTTTTCCGAATATGTAAAAGTAAGAAATAATATTGAAGAAAAAGAATTTGTTCAAATTGCTCAGCGAATTGATAATAGTAATTATAATTACAAGCAAAAAAAATATCAACCAATAAATAATAATCAAATGGTTATAAATTGTTCATTGACAGTATTACGTAATGCAGAAAATAATCCATTTAAATATATTCAAAAATATTTTTCAGTACCTACGAGTGAGAAGAGTATAGAGTATTTTGAGAATTTATCTTCAGGTATGGAATTTGCTAGTGAAGCTATTAAATATAGAAATTTCTCTACACGAAATATATTAACTGAATTTAGAAAATATTTTGATAAAGATCCAAATATTAGTAGATTATTAGATTTAGCTATAATAAAAAGTTTAAATGAATTCTATCAAAAAATAGGTTTAAACAGATTTGATACTTCAAATTTAGATCTTAAACCAATTGAATTTACTTTTAGATACATTTCTCCAGGTGGTAATAAAAACCAAATTGTTAAAGTTACTTTTAAACAGGAAATTGTAGATTTATTTGTTGATTATTTAGCCAATGATTTCGATAAAAAGAAAAGTACTTCATATCAACGTTCATTAATGACAACTAAATTGAGAACTCAAATTAAAGAAAGAGATAATTATACATGTCAAAAATGTCACAATTCTATTCATCAAGAACCTAATTTACTTTTAGAAATTGACCACATTATCCCAATATCAAAAGGAGGTTTAACTGAAGAAGACAATCTACAAACATTATGTTGGAGATGTAATCGTTCTAAATCTAATAAGATAGAATGATGAAAACAAAGAGTTGTATATTAACAACTCTTTGTTTGCAAAAATAATAAGAATATAAATAAAATATTCAATTTGGGTTAGGAAAATTATGAATAAAAGTGTAAATTGTATAAGAACTTTATCAATCGATATGATTAATAAAGCAAATTCAGGACATCCAGGAATTGCTATGGGAGCTAGTCCGATGTTATATTCATTATTTAAAAATCATATGAATATAACATCAAATCATCCGGATTGGATTAACCGTGATCGTTTCATTCTAAGTGCTGGTCATGGTAGCAGTATGCTATATGCTTTAAACCATTTACTAGGGTTTGATATAAGTATGGATGATTTAAAATCGTTTAGACAAATTGGTTCTAAAACCCCAGGGCATCCAGAAGTAGGTGAATGTGGTGTTGAAGTAACAACAGGACCATTAGGACAAGGGATTGCGATGGGTGTTGGTATGGCACTGGCATCTAAACGTTTAGCAACTAAATTTAATATTGATGGTATCAATATTTTTGATAACTATACATACGTATTATGTGGTGATGGAGACTTAATGGAGGGAATAAGTTATGAAGCTTGTTCTTTTGCCGGTAAAAACCAATTAGAAAAACTAATTGTTTTATATGATTCAAATGATATCTCACTTGATGGTGATTTAAATCTTAGTTTTAATGAAAACATCAAACTAAGATTTGAAGCTCAAGGATGGAACTACCTTCGTTGTGAAGATGGAGAAGATATAAATCAAATTAGTGACTTGATATCACAAGCAAAAGCTAGTGATAAGCCAACAATTATTGAAATTAAAACAATTATTGGTCGTGGTTGTTTAGATCAAGGTACTAGTAAAGTACATGGTGCTCCACTAAGTGTTGATAACTTAGCTAAAGCTAAAGAATGTTATGAATCAACTAGTGAGTTTAGTGTAGAAGATGATGTTTATGATGACTTTAGAGAAATTGTTGATCGTGGAGATAACGCATACAACAATTGGTTAGAAGAAGTTAACAAATTAAAAGCTAAAGATGAATATTTATACAATTTACTAACAAACATGATTGATAACAAAACTAATGAAATTAGTATTGAATCAATCAAGCAAGATATAGCAACAAGAGCTGCGGGAAACATTTGCTTAGAAAACATTTCTAAACAAGATGAATTAATGATTACAGGTAGTGCAGATTTAAGTAGTAGTAATCAAACTAATGTATTAGATAATAGTAAAAACATTTACTATGGAGTAAGAGAATTTGCCATGGGTGCAATAGCAAATGGATATTATCTGTTTGCTCATAACAATGTATTTGTTTCTACTTTCCTAGTATTTAGTGATTATCTAAAACCTGCTGTGCGTTTATCTAGTTTAATGGGATTACCAATTAATTATGTATTTACACATGATAGTGTGTATGTAGGAGAAGATGGACCTACCCATCAGCCAGTTGAACAATTGGCAATGTTTAGAAGTATGCCAAATGTAAATGTATTTAGACCATGTGATGATCATGAAACAATGGCAGTATACAAATTAGCTTATGAGCAAACTCATACTCCAAATGTAATATGTTTAACTAGACAACCAGTTAACCATATTACAAGTGATGATGTTAATGAAGTATATAGTAATGTAGCTAAAGGTGGATATGTTATTTATCAACCACAAACTTTTACTAAAACTATTATTGCTACAGGTAGTGAAGTATCTTTAGCAATTGAAATTGCTAAAGAACTAGGAAATATTAGAGTAGTTAGTATGCCTTGTGTTGAATTGTTCTTCAAACAAGATAAAGATTATATTAACTCTATTATTGGAGATAAAGAAAATAACTATGTAATAGAGTTTGCATCAACTTATGGTTGGGATCGATTTGTAGATAACCATGATCATATTATTGGTGTTGATCGTTTTGGCGCTAGTGGCACTATTGTAGATGTAATTAAACATCTTGGTTTAGATAAAGCAAGTATTATGGAGAAAATTAATGAGTAAAAAAGTAGTATTATTTGGTGGTGGTACGGGACTTAGTAATGTCTTATCTGAACTTAAAAAGTTTGATATAGACATTAGTGCGGTAGTAACTACTGCTGATAATGGGGGAAGTACTGGAAAGATTAGAAATTTCTATGATATTCCAGCTCCAGGAGATTTACGACGTTGTGCACTAGCGCTTAGTGATGATCAAAGTTTGACTGATGCGATGAATTATCGTTTTGATAAAAATATCAATAATCATACAGTAGGAAACCTAGTACTTGCAGCTTTTACAGATATTTATGGATCGATGAAAATAGCTTGTGAAGAATATTGTAAGATGTTAGGAGTAAAACAAACTGTTTTACCAATAAGTGATGATTCTTTAAAGTTATGTGCCAAAATGGAGAGTGGTGCTATTATTCATGGTGAACACCAAATTTCGACTTATCCTGAAAAAATAATTGAACTATTTTATGAGGATAATCCAAAAATTTTAAGCGAAGTAATTGATGAAGTTAATAGTGCTGATGTAATTATCTTTAGTTGTGGTTCATTATATACATCAATTATTCCTAATTTATTATTTGAAGATTTAATTAAGGCTTTAGATAATTTTGATGGAAAAATTATCTATTTATGTAATTTAATGACCCAACGTGGAGAAACAGAAAAATATAAAGTAAGTGATCATATTAATGCAATCAATCGACATCTAAATCATCATGGTGTAGATGTAGTTATTGCCAACAATAACTATGATGTAGATAAAAACATTATTAGTAATTATGTTAAAGAAAAAGCAAATTTAGTAACAATTGATGAAGATAAAATTGATGCAAAAATACTTAGTGATGATTTATTAATTATTGATGAAGATGATCATATTCGTCACAATATTAATAAAGTAGTAGATTTAATTAGTAAAGAAATATAAGAAGGGGAAATATGGCAAGAGTCATTTTAAAAGAAAACGTAGATAGTGCTCTTAAACGTGGAGTACAAGCAGTAATAGATCAAGACTTTCAAAAAGGGATTGATTTATTAGAATTTTACTTTGAAAATATGCAAGGTAAAGAAGTTCCTTTAGAACCATTATCGTATTTAATGCTAGCATACTTTTCTACAGATCAATTTGATAAAGCAAATGAGATTGCAGTCCAGCTTGAAAAAATGCCAGGGCTACCTAATGAGTTAAAAGAATTAATTCGAACAATTATCGAACAAAGAAAGGCAATAGATGATACTGTTAAAAAGGTAGATGAAACATTTGGAAAAATAAATGAGTTTGTTGAAGAAAAAATAGAAGAAATTAATCAATTAAAACAGCAAGTAACACAAAAAGGTAGAAACATCATAAAAGAAAAATTACCATGGGATTGGGCTAAATTAGCAGAAGTTTATGATTATGACCCAACAATAAAATTAATAGCGGATTTTGTTAATAATTCAGTTGATTTTAATGAAGTTAATCCGGTATTAGTTGAAGCAATGAAAACTAGTAGAAATAATTTAGACCCATTATTAACTTTTGGACAAACAAAACAAGTAGAAATTAAGGATTTAATTAAAGTTGCTGAAAGTTATATTAATATTGTTTCAGAAAAAACAAATCTTTTATTTATTAACCCAGGAGCGTTTAAAATTTTAGGACTTAATCCAACATTACAACAAGTAGCATTTGTACCTAGTGCAATTGCTGGATTATATTGTCATAACTTATATGATATATCTAAAAATTATGATTTTACATTCATGTATGGAGATTTAGAAATTAATCCAGAGATATATAATGACATGATGGAATGTACTGATTTAGTGCTTGATACTATTTTTGATAAGCTTGATTTATCTAAAGGGTGGAAAGATGTAATTGCGATGATGGCTACAGGTAATGCCTTAGCATCACTATTAAAATATCCAGATAATACATCAATTTTAATGCGTAAAGAATATACGCTAGCTATTATAGCTCATCTTATTAAAGAAAAATTAAATTTAAGTGAAGAACAAGTAAGTTCATTAACTACAATTAAAGAAGAAGAGATAAAAGATGATTTATCTTTCTTAAAAGTAATATTTAATCCAATTATGGATAATGTAATAGCACATGATAAGGACAACAATGGAAATCGTTAGTATTATTGGAGCAATTGGTTCAGGTAAATCTACATTTGTAGAACATTTAAAAGCATATAATGTTTTTAATTATTATTACCATGAAGATGTAGAGGGTAATACTTGGTTAAAAGCAGAACCAACTCCTGAAAATCAAGTTAAATGTCAAGAATATATTATTAAACATAAGAAAAATTTTTATAAACAATTTGCTAATCAAAATCTAGATGATGTTATTGTTTTAGAAGATGCAAGTTTTTATCAAGATTTATTTTATGTTTATTTAAATATCTATCAAAAACATGATGAAGAATTTAATCGTTTAGTTGAAGAATATATTGACTTAATTAAAAAGATTTATCATCAAGCTGATAAACATAAAGTAATCTTTATTGATTTAGATCCAAATCAAAATGTGATTAATGTTCAAAACCGTGGACGTGATTTTGAACAATCACTAAATTATGATTTTTTTAAAAATCAAAAAGAAGTACTTTATGAAATTCTAAATCGTTTTAAAGGTGATTTTGAATTAATTATCTATAAACCAGATCCTTTAATGTTTGAAGATAATGGAATTAGTTTAGAAGAAAAATATCATCAAGTATACAAAGATTTAGGTATTATTTAATCCTAAATTAATGCTTTATAAGGAGTATTATGAAGAAGAAAAACGAAATTATTATTAAAGGTGCAAGAGAAAACAATTTAAAAGATATCGATATTAATATACCAAAAGATAAGTTAGTTGTAATCACAGGACCTAGTGGTAGTGGTAAATCTACACTTGCTTTTGATACGATTTATGCTGAAGGACAAAGACGTTATATTGAAAGTCTTAGTAGCTATGCTCGTCAGTTTTTAGGTGGTAGTGAAAAACCAGATGTTGATAGTATTGAAGGACTAAGTCCTTCAATCTCAATTGATCAAAAAACTGGTTCTAATAATCCACGTTCTACTGTTGGAACAATTACAGAAATAACAGATTACTTACGTTTATTATTTGCTCGTATTGGTACTCCCTTTTGTCCTAAACATAATGTGGAGATTTCTTCCAAAAGTCCTGATAGTATTAAAAAAGAAATTTTAGAAAACTATCCAGGCGAAAAAATTGAAATTTTAGCACCATTAGTTTATCAAGAAAAAGGTCGACATGAAAAAACATTAGAAAAACTATTAATTGATGGTTATATTCGTGTTTATATTGATGGTAAGTTATATGATTTATCAGAAGAAATAGAAGATATAAAATTAGAGAAAAATAAAAAGCATACAATTATGCCAGTAATTGATCGTTTTAAATTAAAAAACAGTGATACTAATAAGTTATTACATGCAATTGAACAAGCACTTAAATTAGGTGATGGACAATTAGTTATTAAAAATGGGGATAAAGAACAATTAGTATCAAGTAATTATTCGTGTCCGTATTGTGATTTTACCGTACCTAAATTAGAACCAAGACTATTTTCATTTAATGCTCCAATGGGAGCTTGTAGTTATTGTCATGGTTTAGGTAGTTTAAAAGAACCAGATATTAACTTAATTGTTCCTAATCAAGATTTATCATTAAATGAAGAATGTATTAGTGCTCATGGATTTGGTAATACTACGTATTACTTTAAGTTACTTACTTCAGTATGTGATGCTTTTGGTATTGATATGGATAAACCATTTAAAGAATTAAGTAAAAAAGAAGTAGATATTATTATGTATGGTAGTGATGAAGATATTCATTTAGCTACTGACTTTGGTACAATGACTTTTGATCGATACTTTAAATGGGAAGGAGTTTGTAATAATATTAAACGTCGTTTTATGGAAACTAAATCCGAACGTGCTCGAAGAAGTTTAGAAAGTTTAATGAGTGAAACAGACTGTCCAAAATGTCATGGTTCTCGTTTAAATGAAACAGCTCTTTCAATTAAAATTGGAGGACTTAACATTAATGAAGTTAGTAAGTTGTCAATTAAAGAAGGTTATGAGTTTTTTAATAACTTAAAACTTACTAAAGAACAAGAAAAGATAGGTAAGTTAGTGTTTAATGAAATTAAATCACGTTATGAATTCTTGATTAATGTAGGTTTAGATTACTTAGATTTAGCACGTAGTGCTACTACCTTATCAGGTGGAGAAGCACAACGTATTAGATTAGCAACACAAATTGGATCTAAACTAACAGGAGTATTATATGTACTTGATGAACCATCAATTGGTTTACACCAACGTGATAATGATCGTTTAATCTCAACACTTAAATCGATGCGTGATTTAGGAAATACCTTGATTGTAGTCGAACATGATGAAGATACAATGAAAGAAGCTGACTGGTTAATTGATGTAGGTCCTGGTAGTGGTGTTTATGGTGGGGAGATAGTAGCTCAAGGTACACCTAAACAAGTAGCTAAAGTATCTAAATCAATTACCGGTCAATATTTAAGTGGTAAGAAAAAAATAGAATTACCTGAAAGTAGAAGAAAACAAGATAATGGATTTATTGAAATAACTCATGCCAACGAAAATAATTTAAAAGATTTAAAAGTTAAAATACCTAAAAATAATATGGTATGTATAACTGGAGTTAGTGGTAGTGGTAAATCAACTTTAATTAATACTGTTTTATATAAACATTTATATAACCACTTTAACAAAGATACAAGAGTTAGTGTTAATCCTAAAACTAAGGTTAAAAATATTGATGACTTTAAAAAGGTTATTCAAATTGATCAAAAACCAATTGGTAGAACACCACGAAGTAACCCTGCTACTTATATTGGAGTATTTGATGATATTAGAGCACTATTTGCATCATTACCTGAAAGTCAAGCACGTGGATACCAAGTAGGACGTTTTAGTTTTAATGTTCGTGGCGGTCGTTGTGAAGAGTGTGAAGGTGAAGGTATTAAGAAAATTGAAATGAACTTCTTACCTGATGTTTACATCACATGTGAAGCATGTAATGGTAAACGTTATAATGAAGATGTATTAGAAGTTAAATATAATGGTAAGAATATTTCTGAAGTTCTTGATATGGAAATAAGTGAAGCTTTAGAGTTCTTTAAAAATATTCCCAATATTAGAAGAAAACTACAAACATTAGAAGAAGTAGGTTTAGGATATTTAAAAGTTGGTACTCCAGCAACAGTATTATCTGGTGGAGAAGCACAACGCGTTAAAT
The DNA here is from genome assembly GCA_002359095.1 of Caryophanales bacterium UBA3375. GTDB lineage: Bacteria > Bacillota_I > Bacilli_A > UBA3375 > UBA3375 > UBA3375. Next base: position 9,963 of record DEQD01000009.1, on the reverse strand, counting down.
TAGCCAAAGAACTTACTAAAGTAACCACAGGTCACACATTATATATTCTTGATGAACCAACAACAGGGCTTCATGCGTGTGATATAGATCGATTAATTAAAGTATTACAACGTTTAGTTGATAATGGTAATACGATGATTATTATTGAACATAATTTAGATTTAATTAAGGTAAGTGATTATATTATCGATTTAGGTCCAGAAGGTGGAGATAGAGGTGGTGAGATTGTTGCTTGTGGTACCCCTGAAGAGGTAGTTAAAAATAAAAAAAGTTATACAGCTAAATATTTAAAACCATTATTAGAAAAATAGAAGGAAGTTATGCAAAAGAATAATATATTTGAAACGATGAAGATGCCTAAGTTAATTCTACAAATGGCAATACCTTCAATTATAGCAATGTTAGTTATTGTATTATATAACATGGCAGATACATTCTTTATTGGTCAAACTAATAATAGTGCAATGTTAGCAGCAGTTAGTGTTGCAACACCTGTGTTTATGCTCCTAGTAACATTAGGTTCATTAATTGGGATTGGTGGTAGTGCTTGTATTTCTCAAGCATTAGGAAGAAAAGATTATGACCAGGTTAAAAAGATAAGTAGTTTTTGTGCGTGGATTGCAATTATTGTTGGTACAATCTATGCTATAGTTGTAAATGTTTATTTAGAACCAATTTGTTCAATGTTAGGAGCAAGTCCAGAAACTTTAGACTATGCCAAAGAATATGTATCAATTATAGGGCTATCTGCACCAGTCACTATCTTTTCAGGAGTTAATGCTAATTTGATTCGAAGTGAAGGTAGTAGTAAAGAAAGTATGTTTGGTAATATTATTGGTACTTTCTTAAATATTATTTTAGATCCAATTTTAATTCTTAGTATGAATATGGGGGTAAAAGGAGCAGCTATAGCTACTTTAATTAGTAATGCAGTAGCTTCTTTATATTACTGTAGTTATTATTTCTGGAAAAAAGATACTAAGATTAGTATTAGTCCTAAATACTTTAGTATAAATCCAGCAATTATTAAAATGGTGGTATTAATTGGACTTCCAGCAGCAATCACTAACTTGCTAGGAAGTGTGTCAATTGTATTTGTTAATAAGATTTTATACAGTTATGGTGATGTTTCAATTGCTGCGATGGGAGTTAGTATTAAGTTGTTATTACTAACAAGTTTACTTCAAGTAGGGCTTAGTAATGGAGTTTTACCAATTATGTCTTATTGTCGTGGAGCTAAGTTAAAAGAAAGATTTATTGGTTGTTTAAAATGGAGTGTAATTTATAGTGTTAGTTTAGGTAGTGTGCTTGGATTGTTCATGTTTATGTTTAGATACCAATTACTTTCTGCCTTTACAACAGATACACAAATTTATCAGTTAGCAGAAACGATGACAGGAATTTTATTAATGTCAGCCCCTGTAATTGGATTATACACAATTAGTATTGCTTCACTACAATCAATGAATAATCCTCGCAGTGCTTTATTTGTATCCATCTTACGTCAAGGATTATATTTTATACCGTTGCTTTATATCTTACAACCAATGTTAGGGGAAATGGGAATTATTCTAGCCCAACCAATTAGTGACTTTTTATCGGTAATTACAGCTTTAATATTAGTAAGATATATTCTTAAGAAAAAGGAGATGTGGTAATATGACGAGTCTTAATAAGAACTTTACTACAATAGGTTTAATTAAGTTCTCAATATCAAGTATGCTGATGATGGTGTTTTTAGCATCATATACAGCAGTAGATGGAATGTTTATCTCTAACTTTGGAGAAGATAATGCGATGGCAGCTCTAAATATTGTTATGCCAGTAATTAGTGCAATTCTAGCTTTATCATTTATGTTTTCTACAGGTATTAATAGTATAATTTCAAAATACATGGGAGAAGGAAAACAAGATAAAGCTAATAGTATGTTAACAACGATATATATTATTGCTACTATCGTAGGAATAATTATATCACTTATATGTTTTATCTTTCAAGATCAAATTCTCCATTTAATAGGTGCTAATGATTTATTATTACCAATAGCTAAAAGATATTTTACCGTTATAATATTTTTTATTCCATTTTTATTCTTACAAGATTTTAGACAAGTATTTTTTATAACTGCTTCTCGTCCTAGTTTTGCCTTTCTTTTTACCGTAATCGGAGGAGTAATTAATGCTATCCTAGATTACGTATTCTTAGTAAAAATGAATATGGGAATAAGTGGAGCAGCCCTTGCTACAGGAATTGGTTATTTATTTCCATCTTTAGCTAGTATTATCTATTTCTTAATTAGAAGAGAAAATAATATTTGTTTTGGAAAACCTGAATTTGATTGGAAAAATCTATTTTGTGGATTCTATAATGGTAGTAGTGAATTTATTGCTAATATCTCACAAGCAGTAACAGTAGTATTTACTAACTTTATTATCTTATCACTAGTTGGTGAAGTTGGAGTTAATGCTATGGGAGTAATTGTTCAAATCCAATTCTTATTAGTATCACTATTTATTGGTTATAGTATTGGGGTATTACCAATTATAAGTTATAAATATGGAGAACAGAACCAAGAACAATTACTAAGTGTAATTAAAAAATCTGTCAAAATAGTTATAAGTGTATCAGCAATTATGGTATTTGGTGCCTTAATCTTTAAAAATCAAATTATTGGTTCTTATCTAGATAGTAGTAGTGAAGAATTTTTAATTGCTACTAATGGATTTAGTATTTATGCATGGGGATTTTTAGCAATGGGATTTAACTTCTTTGCCTCAATGATGTTTACAGGTATTAGTGATGCAAAAAGTTCAATTACTATAGCGATACTTAGAACATTTGTGTTCTTAGGAATGTTTATGTTTATTTTGCCTAAGATGTTTGGTTTAACAGGAGTATTTTTAGCAGTACCATTTGCTGAAACATTAACATTATTAGTTTCTATATTCTTGATGAAAAAGAAATTAGCTAATATAAAATTTGGAGGTAAAGTTCATGGCTAAGAAAAAGAAAAAACCATCATTATTAAATCGAATTATTAGTTGGATATTAATAATTATCATTATTATATCTTCTGGATTATTAGCAAAAGAATTATATGTGATGTATCAACAATGGAAATTAAAAAATGAACTTAATCAACTTGTTGTGCAAGATGATTTAATCAATCCTAATTGGGAAGAGTTAAAGAAAATAAATGAAGATATTGTTGCTTGGATTGCTATACCTAATACACCAATCAATTATCCTATCCTACAAGGAGATGATAATGATTATTACTTATACCATACAGCAACAGGTGAAAGTAATAAGTTTGGTTCAATCTTTATGGATTATCGAGCTAATCCTGATTTTAGTGACTATAACACGCTAGTATATGGACATAATGTAGCAGGTAATAAAGGGATGTTTTCAAGACTTACTAGATTTTGTGATCCACAATTCTTTAATGAAAATCCAAACTTTTATATTTTAACACCTAATGGTAATTTTGAAGCACAAGTACTAAGTGTAAACAAACTACTTGATGGAGACAATGTTTATACTACCGAGTTTTACAATGAACAACAAGTAGTTGATTTAGTAGATAGTATACGTTCTACGGCAGTACTTAGTAGCCAAGTACCATTTAACCTAGGTGATAAGATGGTAACACTATCAACATGTGATTTAGCTTATGGATTAAATTCACCTAATCGTATTACGGTATCAGCTAAATTAGTACCATATGAAGGTGAAGTTAGAGTTAATTTAGAATAATGGAATGGAGTAAATGTGAAAAAATTATTAAAACAAATTATGGTAGTAGTAATGTTATTACCACTACCAGTACTCACTGGTATATCAGCTAAAGCTGATGAAGTACTAACTCAAAATGAAGTTGTAGTAAATCAAGAAAGTGAAAGTAGTAGTGAAACTACTACTAGTGAAGAGAGTGAAACTAATGAAGAAGATTCATTAGTTACAGATGAAGATAAACGACTTCCTTTAGTTGAGGAAAATGGTGAAGTTGAAAGTCAAGAAGAAGTTAATAATTTTGAAGTAGTGTATCAAGATTATCAACAAACTTCTAGAGATACATATAATGAAAATACTGATGAGATGAGTAATTCTCATAGTGAAGGTAAAAATAATGCCGGTAATCAAGAATTAAGAATTAATACTAATGGTAGAAGTGCTACATTAAATGAAGAAGGTATAGAAATTATTAATGGTAAAATAGTTAAAAGTGAACCTACAGTCTTTTCTACTTTAGGGGGAAGTAATACATTAGTTCCATTTTATAAATCTGTTGATGATTGTATTAATCGTGAAAATCAAATTCCAATTAGTGGAGCTGCTTATGATGGTTTATATTTAGAAACTATCGTTAAAGATGGAAGTTATATTGCTAAAGTAGTGATTGGTGGATTAGAAGGATATGTTGATGTTAATAATATTCAAATTATTCCAAGTGAGTTAGTTAAAGCTAGAAGTTATTATGTAAATGAAAATGGGATATGGAATTTATATGAAGCTAATGATCCTTTAACTAGTAGTGAATATAGTGTATTTAATTTGGGAACTGCTCCTAGTTGGGCTGTTGCTAATCAAAAATATGTAGCAGGTGTTGATAATACTTATCAAAACTTAGCAACAGGTGAAGTTAGAAGTAACTTTGATTATTTTCAAAATCTTCCAATGCGTGCAACTACTGAATATACAGCGCAACAGTTTCAATCTTTTTTAAGAGCTAAAGGTAAAACAAATTCTCAATATTACAATGGTACTGCAGGTTTTATTGATGGTGGTAACAAAAAAGGGGTAAATCCATTATTATTATTTGCAATGGCAAATCATGAAAGTGCTTATGGTACTTCAACATTTGCTCGTAGATGTAATAACTTCTTTGGACGTGGAGCATTTGATGCTGATCCTGATAAAGCATGCCAAATCGTAGGATTTAACACTGCTTATGATGGAGCTGCAGCTCAAGCATACTTTCTTAGTGGAGAATGGGCTGATGCTCTAGATTACCGTTATTATGGTTCACACCCAGGAAATAAAATTAGTGGTATGAATGTATACTATGCTTCTGACCCTAACTGGGGGCTTAAAGTAGCTAATCACATGCGTGATATTGATAATTATTTAGGTGGTAGAGATAACAATAAATTCTCAATAGGATTAGTCCAACCAACTCAAATTTATGTAGAAAATTCCCTTCAAAGTAATCGTCCAATTACGGATATGTATGGAAATATAAAACCTTATCGCCAACAAGCTATTAATGGTGGTGCAATTCCAACAATTATAACAGGCAAAAGTTATAGTTCTTATCAAATTCAATTAGATACTCCAGCAAATAATGGTAATACGCAAACAATGGGGTATTATGCAGCTAAAAGAGGAAGTTTCCCTAATTATGAAGGTCCTAGCAATACAAGAGTAACAGTACCAACAGGTGCTTGTAGCTTTGTTGTTGAATATGGAGACCATAAGAAACAACAAGGATATATTACAACAGGTAGTGTAACTATTTTAAATCACTCTAACTATGTAATGCCGGGTAGTAAAAAAGCTAGTTTAAACGATCTTAATGGTGTTATTGCTTATGAATCAAGAGATAGTAATGGTACTTGGTTAGGAGCAGTAGATAATGCTGTAGTTAGTGGGGAAGAAAATTACAATAATCCTTTAACTGGATTTAGATTAAAAAGTAATGTAGGTAATAGTATTAAATATCGAGTACATCTGTCTAATGAAGGTTGGCAAGATCAAAAATCTAATAGCCAAGTAGCTGGAAGTGATAGAGCTAATGCGATAGAAGCTATTCAAATTGATTTAGAAGATAATATTTCAGATAAATATGAATTATTCTATAAAGTATATGTAAAAGATGAAGGATGGCTAGGTTGGGCTTGGAATGGACAAATAGCAGGAAGTATAGGTTATAGTAAACCGATTTATGCTATTAAAGTACAATTATGTAAAAAAGGTACAAGTCCAGGAAGAGCAGGAGATAGTTATATTTCAAACGATTTCTTATACCAAACACACTATGCTGGAGTTGGATGGTCAGCACCTTTAAGTGTTGATGGAACTCAAATTCCTTCACCAAAAGGATTCAGATTAGAAGCAATTAGAATCTTTAAACCTTCAACTGTATCAGGAGATATTTTATCTCAAGCTCACATTGAAGGTAAAGGATGGGTTAATAGCGTAGGTAATGGTGAAATAATTGGTACTGTAGGTAAATCACTAAGACTAGAAGCTATGCGTATGAAGCTTACAGGTCAATTAGATAAAACATTTAACTTATATTATAAAACTAACGTAGAAGATGCAGGTTGGGGTGCTTATAACTCAGATTTTAATACATCAGGAAGTATAGGTGTAAGTAAAGCTATTTTAGGTACTGCAATTTCAGTACAAGGAACTAATAGTAGTGTTAGTGGAGTTTATAATGCTCCTGCATTTGGAGAAATGCTTAGTGTAAATTCTCACCAACAAAATATTGGTTGGAAAAAATCAACTGATTTACAACAAGCAGGAAAAACAGGAAGATCATTACAACTTGAAGCAATCGAGTTAAAAACTAAAATTAATGGATTAGGAATTAGTTATCAATCGCATGTACAAAATATTGGTTGGCAAAACCCAGTAAGTAATGGTCAAACTTCAGGTACAACAGGAAGATGTCTTAGAATAGAAGGTATTAAGATTAATTTAACTGGGTCTCAAGCTAGATACTATGATGTAGTTTATAGAACACATATTCAAGGAATTGGATGGCAAAATTGGGTTTCTAATGGTCAAATGTCAGGTACACAAGGTAAAAGTTTACGTGTTGAATCAATAGAAATTAAGATAGTCCCTAAAACTTCTCAAGTTGTAACAACAAAAAGAGAAGAGGAATAAAACAAGTATTGTTTTAAATGTTTGAAAGTGGTATAATAGAAGTGAATAGGAGTAAAAATGAAAAAACCAGTAGTTTTATGTATATTAGATGGTATGGGTATGCGTGAAGAAACATATGGTAACGCAGTTGCTCAAGCAAATAAACCTAACTTTGATATGTTATGGAATAAATATCCACATATGTTATTACATGCAGATGGAGAAAATGTAGGATTACCAACAGGACAAATGGGTAATTCAGAAGTAGGACACTTAAATATTGGAGCAGGACGTATTGTTTATCAATCACTTGCTTTACTTAATAAAGTAATTGATGAAGAAACATTCTATGATAATGAAGTAATGAAAAAAGCAATGAACAATGCTAAAGATCATAACTTACATATTTTAGGATTATTATCTGATGGTGGAGTGCATGCTCACATTAAACATATTATTGCTTTACTTGAAATGGCTAAACGTAATAATGTTGAAAACGTATTTGTTCATGTTATTACTGATGGTCGTGATGTAGGACCACAAACATGTTTAACTTATATCCACGAATTACAAGAAGCAATTAACGAAATTGGTGTAGGTGAAATTGCAACAATTAGTGGACGTTATTATGCAATGGATCGTGATAAACGTTGGGACCGTGTAGAATTAGCATATAATGCTATTGTGTGTGCAGAAGGTAATGAATTTGAAGATGCTGATGCTTATATTAATTCTCAATACAAAGAAGGTATCTATGATGAATTTATCGTACCAGCTGTTAACAAAAATGTTAAACAAAAAATTATGGATAACGATAGTGTAATCTTTGCTAACTTTAGACCAGATCGTGCAATTCAATTATCAGGAGTGTTAACTAATCCAAATTATGATCCAAAACCTGAAAGTCCAATCTTTAAACCAAGTTATCGTCCAGAAAACTTAACATTTGTACAAATGATGAAATTTAGTGATGATGTAATTGGAGATATTGCCTTTAGTTTAGAAAAAATAGTAAACTCTTTAGGTGAAGTATTAGCTAATAATAACTTAACTCAAGTACGTATTGCTGAAACAGAAAAATATCCACACGTTACATTCTTCTTTGATGGAGGAGTTGAAAAAGAACTACCTGGATGTAAACGTATTTTAATTGATTCACCAAAAGTTGCAACATATGACTTACAACCAGAAATGAGTGCCCCACAAGTATGTGAAGCATTAGTTAAAGAATTAAAAGAAAATACACCTGATTGTGTTATCTTAAACTTTGCTAACCCTGATATGGTTGGTCACTCTGGAATGTTAGAACCAACTATTAAAGCAATTGAAACAGTTGATACATGTTTAGGGGAAATTTATAAAACTGTTGAATCACTTGGTGGATGTATGTTAATTACAGCAGACCACGGTAATAGTGATAAAGTATTAAATGAAGATGGAAGTCCAAATACTGCTCATACTACAGCTCTAGTACCATTTATTTTAACTGATGATACTAAAGAATTAGTTGAAGATGGTAAATTATGTGATTTGGCTCCAACTATTTTAGATGAATTAGGAGTTAGTCAACCTAGTGAAATGACTGGTAGAAGTTTAATTAAACATTAATTTAATAAATTAGGTCTAAAATTAATTTAGACCTAATTGTTATGAAGAAGGAGAAAGATGATTAAATTAAATACAGAATATGTTAAAGATTTTATTACAGATACTGAAATAAGTAATATGCAACCAGTAGTAAATACATTAAATGATATGATTAACAACAAAACTGGTGCAGGTAATGATTTCTTAGGATGGTTAGATTTAGCAAGCACAATGGATGTTAGTCTAATTAATGATATTAACAATGCTGCTAAAAAAATAAGAGAACAAAGTGATGTATTATTAGTAATTGGAATTGGTGGTAGTTATTTAGGGGCACGTGCAGTTATTGAGTTATTAACTAATCCGTTTAATAAAAATGGTTTAGAGGTTATATTTATTGGTCAAAATATGTCAGCAACATATTTAAACCAAGTAGCAGATTACATCAAAGATAAAGATTATTCAATTAATGTTATTTCTAAATCAGGAACTACATTAGAACCAGCTCTAGCTTTTAGACACTTTAAAGATTTATTAGTAGAAAAATATGGAGAAGGTGCTAATGAACGTATTTATGCGACTACTGATAAAGCTAAAGGAGCACTAAAACCACAAGCTGATGCTAATAATTGGGTAAGCTTTGTTGTTCCTGATGATGTTGGAGGTAGATTTTCTGTACTAACTCCAGTAGGATTATTACCAATTGCTGCTGCTGGAATTGATATTCAAACATTAATTAATGGAGCAATTAAAGGAGAAGAATTATACAAAAATGTAAACATTAATGAAAATGATGCTTATAAATATGCTGTAATTCGCCAGCAATTATACAAAAAAGGATATACAACAGAAATGTTAGTTGGTTATGAACCAAGTTTATCAATGTTTATTGAATGGTGGAAACAATTATTTGCTGAAAGTGAAGGTAAAGATAATCAAGGGATTTTCCCAGTTGCTGGAATCTTTTCAACAGACTTACACTCAGTAGGACAATACATTCAATCTGGGCGTCGTGATTTAATGGAAACAATTATTGATGTTAAAAATCCACAAAGTGATATTACAATCAAAGAAGATGCAAAAAACTTAGATCAATTAAACTATTTAACAGGTAAAACGATAAATTTTGCAAACAACTGTGCATTTAGAGCAACAGCGGAAGCTCACGTTGATGGAGGTGTTCCTAACATGATCATTGAAATCGATCAGTTAGATGAAGAAAACCTAGGTCAGCTAATCTATTTCTTTGAAAAAGCGGTAGCAATGAGTGGATACTTAGCAGGAATAAATCCATTTGATCAACCAGGAGTTGAAAACTACAAAAAACGTATGTTTAAATTATTAGGTAAACCTGAATAATAAGAAAAGTAACTACAAAATGTAGTTACTTTTCTTATTAAAAATAATAGGGTTATTTTTATACTATTAAAAACAACAAATAAAGGGTTTTTAGTAGATGTAATTAACCCTAAATTTATTGTCAAGTAAAAGCGAAA